>NZ_BTPT01000028.1:0-74430 GCF_054408565.1 Vallitalea sediminicola | reverse complement strand
GTTGCTAAAATATAGCAACTCCACCTTCATTAGTAAATTATGAAAGTTTTAATAGTACAATATATGGAGCTTGATTTTCAGTTTGTCCAATGATACGTATAAGCGTTTCTCCACTTGCGTTTAACGATACATCATATACAGTATCAGAAGTATTATTGATATTAAAAGTATCATAACCAAATGTACCAAGAGTAAAAGTATTAGCATAATTATCAGCTAAACCAGATATTGTTATTACTTCTTGATTATTAGATATTAAAGATGAAGAAATTGTAATCCCCATTTCTTCTAAATCATTAAATAACATACCATCAATCTCAATACTTGGTCTAGTAGTAGGAACTGTTCCACCTGTACTAGTAGCTTTCTTAATACCACAAACCTCAGTAGAGATTTCACCGAATATACCATTCATAGCCGCAGCACCTGTATAGATACGTACAAAACGGATATTGTCCAGATTAACAGGATTTCCGTTTGCATCTACTGCCCAACTAATATCAATAGGGTCTCCGCCGCCAGTACCATTAATATAAGTATTATAATTAGAAGTTGAAGTAATAGCAGCTACTCCATAAGGATTATATGCTATTGATTTATCTCCACTACCATTAGGGTGAACATCACAATAACCGAAACCAAAACCAGTAGTTGTATTAGTAGAAGTAATGCTACCAAGCATTGCACCTGTTAATGTTAACTTGTTTTGTGAATCATTATAGTCTGCAAATGATAATTGGTTTGTCTTATCTAAAGCAGGGTTTCCGTTTCTTCCTGTAAAGTAGTTACAATTAAGCGGGAACCAACTGTGATTATGGAAAGTATTTTTTACAATTGTGCCAGTTGCACTTCCAGTATAATTAACAGAGTCTAATTTCCCAAGATTATTTCCTGCTTCTGTATATTTTGTATTATCATTAGGATTAGGATTTTCATAAGTTAAACTGAAGTTCTTTTTAGTACTGTCTTCATAATATAAAGAACCTGCTATATCGTACCAAGTATCAGGATTTCCCTGGCTATCAGCCTGAGCTACTTGAACACAACCTGGTTCCGAATTATTCCAAAAAGCATTACCGTATACTATAAAATCCACACCATATTTATTATTAGTAGCATTATCAATATTTTGCATATCAAATACTGTGTATCCACCAAAAAATCCTAGAGATACACCTGTAGATGAAACATTATCTGCCATTAATTTGATACCGTCTGTACCTGAGAGATAGATGTCTCCCCATCCACCAACAGTAATTCCTTCATTAGTAAACTGACCAGCAGCAGGTAAAAATGCGTAAACAGATGGATCTCCTGCAACTATAGGAGCATCACAAGTGAAGGCAAAATCGTATATTCTCTCTGCACCATTTTTTGCAACTTTGATTGAGAAACTATGATTTCCTTCTGTACTTGCAGAGATTGCATTACCTGCAAATGAAATATTGGAATCAGTAGTACTATAAGTTATAGTTGCATCACTAGCCATAGCAACAGGTTCTATAGTGAAAGTAGCTGGAACAATGTCACTACCTGTTGTAGATATTAATTTATAGCTTGGTACATAAGGATCAAATGGAGCAGATACTGCTACACTTTCATTAAAAGTTACTTTGCTAAGAAGTATATCATTATTGATAGAAGCATTAATGATAGTTTCTCCCAAAGCTACTTTTTCATTAGCTTTTACATCATTATCTGAACCATTTAATGCATTTACTGCACTACTTGTATTAATACCAAAGGAATCAGCAATAGCTATAACTTTTTCTAATCCTTCATTTAGCTCTGTTGTATAAGCATTATAATTAGCTACAACTTCTATAGGCATATAAGTATTAATGCCGCCAGTACTTTTCATTTCAATACCAGTATAATCTGATAGTTTAACTGGCGTTGTTAATGGATTACTTGAGTTTTTAGGATTAACTGTTACATTTGCACTTCTGACAAATGGTACACTCATGTTAATACTTTTCTCTAAACCTTTCCAATTATAATATTTACCGTCCAGAACTTTAATTTTACCATCTGCTATTATCAAACTATAATCACTAATTGTAGCTAGTACATCTGTTTGATAGTTGGTTATTGTGTAATACTGTATATACGCATTATCTGGAACGATACAACTTCCAGGTGCTACAGCTCCCATTTTCCCGTTAATCTCATATAATACTGTCCATGGATAGCTTTGACCTGTAATACGAGTATATATACTCTCTACTGTGTCACCGTCTTGTGTAGTTACTGTAGGATTTGGATTTGCTGCACCTGATAAATAAACTTCTACATTTGTAGGTGCTGCTGCTTTTGCAGTAAGAGGCATCATTGTAAGGATCATTGCCACTGCAAGTAAGATTGCACAACTTTTTCTTTTGCTTCTTGATAAACTCATTTTCTTTCCTCCTCGAATTTTGCTTACTTAGTCATATGTTCCGTGCACTAAAAAGGACACTCCTACGAGCGCCCTGACATATTTGGTTTAGAACATAAAGATTCCACCTATTTATGCCTTCCAACCTCAGGGATTTGCATTACACTTTTAACAAACAGAATGAGAATATCCCGACTTAGCCATTTGCCACTTACACTGTGGTTTTCCTACTAAGACACCTTCCCGATAATTTCACAACTAACATGAAATTCTCAGTGGTACATTGTCTTTTCGTTGACATTACGGTTGCTGAGACAGTGTCGGTTTTTCACCGAAGAATATATACATATTCACTCACAACTTATTATTGTGACCTTCCTCTCAAACTGCCTTTATTAAATTTTTTGTAAATACCTACAGTAGTACACTTGATACATAATACTATTAGGTTTAAGAAAAAGAAAATTCTATTATCTCTTTCTCAACAGCTACATTGTAACATTTTGTTTCTGCAAAGTAAATAGATATTATAATATATTTTAATTATTATAATATAACAAAAAAATATAAATTAAAATAAAGTTTTAGTATAACTTAATAAACTTTTTCTTCTTTATAACCTAAAATAAGGTCATTGAAAACTTAATTTTTCAATGTACCTTATTCTATGTTATATTACACTGATTGATTTTATACAAAAATTAAGAATGACTATATTTTCTACTTACCTAATATTACTTTATTAACATCATATCTAATTGACCAGGTATACTAGGAAATTCTACAGTTGATATAACGTCTTTATTATATAATGCTATTTGCTTTTGATATGATATTGGTATATACATTGCACTTTCATGTAATTGTTTTAAAATACTATCATAACAATCCTTAATCTCTTTTTTATCATTTATAGAGAATAGCTTTGATATTTTTTCATCCAACTGTTTTTTATCTGCTAATCCTTGCTGTGCAGGATTATCTAAGCTATAACTCATCATACCACCAATATATGTATGTGGATCATAAGGAGCTGAATAAGTCGCATTGAAAGAAAGATCAAAATCACCTTCAAATCCTCTAGCACCCCAAACCATTAATTCAACACCATCTAATTTTACATCAATACCTATCTCTTTCATTTGAGCTGCAAAAACTTGAGCAATACTTTCTTCTGCTCCTCTGCCTGTTACATACATGAGATTTAATGATAGCTTATTTCCAGCTTTTTCTCTGATTTTTTTACCATCAGGTAATATCCATCCTGATTCTTCTAATAACTTAGAAGCTTCTTCTTTATTATATTCATAAGGTTCAACCTCTACATCACAATATGTTAATGATGGATTTAATATTGTATCTGCTTTGTTTTCTATATCTAATAGAACTGTTCCTATAATATCTTTTTTATTTACTCCAAGTAAAATAGCTTTTCTAACATCCATATCTTTTAACACTTCATTAGCTGTATTCATTAAGATACTTCTAGTTTCTGATTCACTTTCAGAGCAAGCTGTTCCAATCTTTTTGTTATCAGTGAACTGTGCATAAGCTTCATATGATAATTGTTTCGCACCATATATAAGGTCAACGTCACCACTTTGTAATGCCATTACTCTTGAATCATGATCCGGTATAACTTTTACTATAACCTTTTTGTACGCTGGTTTATCTCCCCAATAGTTTTCATTTACTGTGAATACGTATTGCTGATCTTTTACAGCTTCAGTTAATACATAAGGTCCAGTACCAATACTACTTTTTAGGATACCCGCAGTGTTACCATCATCTGGTATAGAATTAGGGCTTATCATTCTTATAGGAAACTGAGAACACATATCAAGAGTTGCAGCATAGTAAGGCTCATTATATACAAATTTTATTGTATAGTCATCTACTACTTCAACTTTATCTAATTTTCCAATAGCTCCCATCCATGAGAATCTATCTGTATTCTGTAGTATTCCCTCCATGTTTTGTTTAACTACTTCTGCATTTAATGGAAGTCCATCTGAGAATTTCACATCTTCTCTAAGTTTAAAAGTGTATTCTTTTCCATCAGGAGTCACTTCATAACTTTTCGCTAAGTTTGGTACTGCTTTTTTTCCATCGTATTTTAATAATGATTCGTATACAAGTCCTATGATTTCATGGCTATAACCATCTTCTGATGTAAGTGGTCCAAAATTATCAAGGTCACTTGCCCAAGCAATAACTAGTTCATCTTTTTGTGCATCATCATTAGCTTTTTCTTCATTGTCTGCATTATTTTTTTGAGATACGTCACTAGCATCATTATCATTTGATACAGCTTTTTCACTATCATTCGATTTTGAACAACCTGCTAATGATACTGTAGTTAATATTGTTATTAGTAAAATACTTATTATTTTCTTCATTTTATTAATTCCCTTCTGTGTACTCTAGGCACTTAAATATATTTTAGTTTTGGTACTGCCTCTATTAGTTCATGAGCATAACTTGTCTCAAGCTTGGCTATGTCGTCGAAATGTTCTACATCTTCAACAACCATTCCTTCCTTGAGAATAATAATATGGGATGTCAAACTCATAGCAACACTAATATCATGCGTTATGACAATAAATGTAATATTGTAATCATCTTGAAGTTTTTTTATTAAATCAGTTATATTATTTTTTATTTCTGGATCAAGACCAGAGGTTAATTCATCAAGGATTACTATTTTGGGATTACATATGATTGCTCTTGCCAAGTTAATTCTTTTTTGTTGTCCAGTACTAAATGCATGTGGATATTTCTCTCCATCTTCCGCCTTAAGATCAACAAGTTCTAATATTTCATTTACTTTACTATATCTCTCCTGTTTACTTAGCTCAGTAAAGTTACTAAGAGGTTCAGCTATAATATCTTTTACTTTCATTCTAGGATCAAGACTATTCTTAGCATCTTGAAAAACAGGTTGTATTTCCTTCCTGTAATTTCTCCATTCCTTCTTATTGAAGTCATTTAATGATTTTCCTGAATATAATATTTCAGCTGTATTCTCTTTGTAAAAACCTAGTAGAATATTGGCTATAGTAGATTTCCCACTACCGCTTTCTCCTACTATTGATGTGCTTTGTTTATATTTTATTTGAAAACTAACATTATCAAGTATTACATTGGTTCCATACTTCCTGCTTAGATTCTTTATTTTAATCATATACAATTAGTTCCTTTAGCATTTTAATAGTTAATTCTTTTTCTGGATTAGTTAAAATTTTCTCTGTGTTTCCATACTCGATAAGCTCACCATCCGATATTACAGCTATATGATTAGCAATTTGACTAATAATCCCAAAATCGTGGGATATGAAAATAATAGTTACTCCATATTCTTTATTGATTCTTATGAATTCTGCCAAAATCTTTTTTTGAGTTATAGTATCAAGGGCTGTTGTTGGTTCATCTGCTACTATCATCTTACTTCCAACTGCCATTGCTAGAGCTAACATAACCCGCTGTAACATTCCACCACTTAATTCATAACAATAGCTTTTATATACTCTTTTTGCATCATTCAAATTAAGCTTATAAAACCAATCAATTGCAATCTTGTCTGCTTCTTTTTTACTTACCTTAAGATGTTGCATGAGAGTTTCCCTACAATGGGAACCAATGGTAATGACAGGATTAAAGGCAGTCATTGGATTCTGCATAACGTAAGATATCTCTTTTCCTAAAAAAGCCTTCATCTCACTTGGAGAATAATACTCCCCATTCCATCTGATTTTGCCAGTAACGGTTAATTGTTCTGAAATCAGCAATCCAGTAGCTCCTTTGAATGTTAAGGTTTTTCCACTGCCTGATTTACCTGTTACTGCAAGAATTTCTCCTTTTTCTACAGATAAGTTAACAGAATCAACCAAATTTCTATCTGCATTCTTTACTATTAAATCTTCAATTACTAATTGATTCATGTACTCCTCCTTTTCTGTGATCAAATATATCTCTTAATCCATCACCTAATAAATTAAAAGCCATGGCTGTAAAAAATATAAACAGTCCCGGATAAAGCATCAACTCTGGGTGGGTAAATATACATTTTCTATTTTCATTGAGCATGGCTCCCCATTCAGGAATCTCCGGACTTACTCCAAGACCTAAGAATGAGAATGCAGAAAGCTCTAATATTACACGTCCCATACCAACACTTACATATACAATGAATGCAGGTAAGATATTAGGTATTATATGACGCAAAATTATCTTATAACTCTTGGTGCCTGATGCTATAGCTGCTTTTACATAACCTTTGTTTTTCTCTTCTAATACATAACCCCTAACAAATTTCGCATACCATGCCCATTGGGATATAATCATAGAAATCATAAGATTTCCAATTCCTTTTCCCAATATTCCAATGAGGACGAGGACAAAAATCATTTGAGGAAAAGCCATGATCACATCACATACAGCAACAAAAGCACGATCATATTTTCCACCATAATACGTAGGAATTGTTCCTACTAACAAACTGATAACAGAAATTGCTCCTATTATGACAAAAGATACTAAGAGTGAGTACTTAGTTCCTACTGCTATCCTAGTAAGTACACATCTTCCAAAGCTATCTGCACCAAGTGGAAATCTTATTGATGATGTTATGTACTTATCTGCTGCTGATACTGCATATGGGTCATTTGGTGAAACTAGCGGATAAATAACACCGAAAATAATTATTGTTAAAATAATTATAAGACCAGCTTTACACTTATTGTTTTTAATAAATTTCTTTATCATAATAAACTATTTTCACCTACTCTTTTGTCTAATTTCATGGCTACTAAATCTGATAATAAGTTGACAAACACAAAACAAAAAGCAATTATAACAACATATGCATTAATAGCTGGATTATCTCTTGTGAATATAGCATCTATGCCATATCTGCCTAGTCCCTTTATTGAAAAAACTGTCTCTATAACTGCTGTACCTGCTAAGATATTACCAATATTCTGTCCTAGAAGAGAGATCAATGATACACTTGAACTTTTTAATATATGTTTCAGCATAATCTTGGAAGTAGATATCCCTCTTGCCTGTGCATATACTACAAAATCTTCTTCTACTCTTTCTAATATATTGGTTCTTACCATTCTCGTATATGTTGCTACAAAAGGTATCGCCAAAGTAAAACTAGGTAGAATATACGAGCTGAAAGAATCATTGAATATGAATGGTAATATCTCTAGCTTAATTGAAAAAAGATATATAAGCATAAATCCAATCCAATAGGACGGAAGCGACATCCCCATTAATGTAATTACTCTAACAAGCTGATCCAATATCTTATCTTTTTTAAGTGCTGACAAAATTCCCAGTAACACAGATAAAAACAGCATGATCAACACTGCACCTATCACTAGTTTTATAGTTCTCGTACAGCATATTGATATTTCATCTCTGATAGGTTGACCTGTTACAAATGAATCTCCAAAATTAAGTGTTATAGCATTTTTCACCCATAGAAGGTACCTTACCCCTAATGGTTTATCAAGACCCAATTTCATCTGTATCTTTTGTACCGTTTCTTCTGTAGGAGGCATCATATGTTTATGTATGTATGCATCTGTAGCATCTATGGGCGATAAATTAAGTAAGGTAAAACATAACATAGTAATAGCTAGGAGTACTAAGACTAATAAAACAATTCTTTTTATCAGGAATTTTGTTATCTTTAGTTGCTTCTTATTTTCCATTTGTTTACCCCTAACTGACGTTCCCATAGAGAACGATATATACCATGTTTTTTAGTTAGTTCTTCGTGAGTACCTTTTTCTTTCAATTGACCTTGGTCTAGAACTAATATCTGGTCTGCATCAGTTATCGATGAGAATTTATGAGCAATAGTAAATACTGTCTTTCCTTTTACCAATTCAGATATTGCTTTTTGAATCTCTACCTCATTAATAGGGTCTACACCGCTTGTTGCCTCATCTAAGATAATGATAGGTGAATCTTTTACAATAGCTCTTGCTATAGCTATTCTCTGACGTTCTCCTCCTGACAAGGTAGAACCTCCTTCACCGACCATAGTATCGTAACCATTAGTTAATTTCCCAATGAATTCATGACAACATGCAAGTTTTGCAGCTCGTATCACGTCTTCTTTTTTAGCATTCTCATTACCATATATTATATTGTTATAAACTGTGTCATTAAAAAGATAATTATCTTGGAATACTACAGAAATATATTTCATTAATGTCTCAATTTTATAATCATATATATTCCTTCCTCCTATTTTGATATTACCTTTATCTATATCCCAGAATCTCATCATAAGTTGTATTAGTGTCGTTTTACCACTACCTGATGCACCTACGATAGCTGTTGTGGAATTTTCTTCTGCTATAAAAGATAGGTTCCTGAGTATTGGCTCCTTTGTATAACCAAAAGTCACATCTTGATATTCAACGCTGAAATTATCTGCCTTGACATCTTCTTTTGGTTCCTTAAGAGGGGTAAACTTCATTAAATATTCCAATCTATCTAGACTCACCTCCATAGCTTTTAATGTTCCTGAATAAGAAGATAGTATTTCAAAAGGTTGATATATATGTACTCCAATAACTGCAAACATTAGAAAAACGCTGAAATCTATCTTGTTATTCATCAATAAATAAGTTCCAAGTGATAATACAACACCAAATCCAAGATACATGAATAATGCATATCCTTGTAATAGTGGAATCACTTTGGCATCTGCCTTGATGGTTTTATTCGCAAATTCTTTAAAAACACCTTTCATCCGTTCTGAATGATTTCTACCATTATTGTAAGCTTTTACAGTTGCAACACCTTGAGTATACTCTACGGTATTGTTTATCAAATAACTTTCTGCTTCTATTTTTGTATTGGCTGATTTTATATACATCTTATTGCATACTTTGTTAATCACAAATGAAATAGGAAATCCTATGAAAAAAGCTATAGTCATAGGAATGTTAAGTATTCCTAGAAATATGATTGTGATAACAAGTATTGTTATACTACTTATAACTTTTGAGACCAGCTGCATAGCATATAACTCTATTTGCGTAAGTTCATTAGTCACTATTGCATTGATTTCTCCTAAGCTTTTACCAACAAAATCTCCCATTGGAATTTTCTTAAGAAACATTGCTATATCTTTTCTCTTCTGAGCGATCACTTCATATCCAACACTACTGATTGTGGCAGTTTCTCTGTAATGAAATATAAACTGTATTACTATGCATATTGCGAACATCCCTGTGTATATGAGAATATTAGAAACTGTTAATTCATTATTAATCATGTCTCTAATAAAAAACAACATGAACAGTAATGGCGCACAAGAAAATATGCTTTCTAAAATTCCTAACAATATTCCCTTTTTCACTTTTGATTTATACTCACCTGATAAATCCAAGATTCTCTTGATAGAATGAATCATATTAACATACCTCCTTTGAGCGGATTTTGAAACTAAGGGACTCTTGATATTTTGTATACATATTTTCATATAATCCTTTTTGCAACAATAATTTTGAATGAGTTCCCTGCTCTTTTATATATCCATTTGAAAGCACTATTATTTTGTCTGCGTTTTCTATAGTTGATAATCTATGAGCTATGACAAGTACTGTTTTATTTTTTGCAAGATTAGATATGGCCTTTTGGATTTCCATTTGATTCTCTGCATCGGAAGAAGCAGTAGCTTCATCTAGAATGATTATCGGCGCATCTTTTAATATTGCTCTCGCTATAGCTATTCTTTGTTTTTCTCCACCAGATAGTTTTACATCCGTTCCTCCAATAACTGTATCTAAACCTTTTTCTTCTATCAGCTCAGTACATGATGCCAGTTTTGCCACTCTCATAATCTCTTTATCCGAAGCATCTGGTCTACCCATTTTAATGTTATTTCTAAGGGTATCATGAAAGATTATTGTATCTTGGAAAACAAAACTTATATTATCCATTAACTGTTGAAAAGGTATTTCTTTAATGTTAATACCTCCTATTAATATCTCCCCACTATTTACATCAAAGAAACGAGCAGCCAACTTGGCAATTGTGCTTTTTCCGCAACCAGATTCACCAACAAGTGCTGTTAATCTACCTTCATTAGCTACGAAAGATATATCTTCTATAACTTGTTTTTCATCTGTATAAGAAAAGCAAACGTTTTTAAATTCTATGGAATTATTATTAAGTTTTACATTAGCTTTGTTATCGTTAAATTCTTCTAGTGTCAAGAATTCTTTAATCTGAGAATATGACTGATTAATCATTGGCATAGTATCAGTGAATTCACCTAATTTCACAAGTGGTACTGAAAAAGAGAATGACATCAAGAAGAAAAATATAACTTTACTTATGTCAGCTTCTCCATATAGAAACAATAAACCGCCAACAGGTAAAAGTATCAATAAATTAGCCTTTATCAATATGGCAAATCCGGACATATACTTCCAACAAGATTTATACCAATCAAGGACATGGAATTTGAAACCATCTACTGAAGAATCTATTTTATTTATTGCTACATCTGTTTTATTAAATGATTTTATTACCATCATTCCTTGAATATATTCTATAAGAGAAAAATTCATATTCATTAAGGATGTAGAGTAATTTTCCATCTTTTCTTCGCTTCCTTGCATCATTCCAGATAAAATCTTGTAGGCAATAGGTATTAAGATTACAGTTGCTAATGCCATTCTCCAATCTAATATGAATAGTAGAATCGCAACTACTATTGGTACTCCCAGACTGGATGATACTTCTGGAATGTGATGGGCAAGAAATTTTTCTAGACTTTCGATATCTTCTACAATTAATTTTTTGTAATACCCACTGTTATTTTGCATAACCACACCAAGGGATAGTTTTTCTAATTTGCCAAGCACTTCTAGACGTAGGTTATAAAGCAAATCTGCTGTAGCCTTGTGGGAAGTGTATGAAGATATACTGAAACACACGAATCTCATGACAATACCTACTACAGCGATAAAAATATACGTTCCAACTTGGTAATTTGATTCTAGAAATTCTGTAATAATCTTATATGTACAATAATAAGGAATTATAGAAAAGATTACTGATAGAAATCCACATATAACCGATAAGTAATACTTTCTTTTTTCCCCACTGCAAATGTTGATAAGTTCTTTAATGCTATTAATCATATTGGTATAGTAGTTAATTAAAATCAACTACTAATATCCCCCTTTCAAGAAAAAAATAAGAATATATAATCTTTAATAAGATTATATATTCTTATCCAACTTTTTTCTGCCTGTAGAGGGAGTTTTTATGCTCCAAAACGAAAACTTTTAGGATTTTCTCCATAATATTCTTTAAAATTCCTTGCAAAATGACTTGCATTAGTATAACCTACAGCACAAGAAACCTGCCCAATATTTAGATCTCTAAGTTCCAGTAATTCTTTTGCTTTTACCATTCTAATATGTCTCAAATATCCAAATATAGTGGTATTATAGATTTGTTTAAACCCTCTTTTAAGTTTACATTCATTCATATGTACTTGTTTCGCTAATTCTTTAATCGTCAAGGGTTCTACTATATTCTCTTCAATCAACTGTCTAGCCAGTTCTATTGATTCCATAGCCTCTTTATCTATAAATAATGGATTTTCTTGATTTTCTAACATAGTTATTTCTTTTTCCCATACATAGCACAATGCCTCTATTGATTTACATTGAAGATACATCAACTTACCTACATTAGAAAAATCACAAGATACCATCTGATTAAAAAGAGTTTTTAGTTCTGCTCTAGGTTTATGTGGTTTTGTTAACTCAATGGCTCTACCAGAACGTTTAAAACTATTAAGACCTTCATGATATTCTTCATTTAACAAACTCTCTTTTATAAATCTTTCATCAGCTATAATGGTTATATACCTGACTCTTCTACCTTTTATTATTTTAAATACTCCACTCATTCTTTTTCTGAAATAGACGCTTATGTTACCACTGCTTATATTCATATCTTTTGCTTCTTTTTCATTATGAAACAGATTACCTTCAATCATATAGTTAATTTCATATGGTGGATTTATTAGATTATATTCAAACCCTATGGATTTTTTTAAAAATAAGTCTGTAATACATAATTCCAGTCCATTAGGAAATTTTATCTGCTCTATAAAACCTTCTCCATATTCTGGACTTACATAATATCTTTTGTACATACCTGCTTTCTTGCTTTCAAATTCACATTCTCTAACAAAAAATTTATAAAAATCATTGGCATTACTAACAATGACATTTTCATTCAAAGCAAAGCACCTCTTTCAATATAGTTCAAGTCAATAACTGCTAATTGTTCTGCATTAATTATTGATAATAATTATCATTATTAATATTATATGCTATTACACCTTAAATGTAAAGTCAATTTGCATACTCTTATAAAATGCTTTACATATCAACTTGGATATAATAAAATATTATTTAAATATCTATTGTAGATAGAATATATATTATTAAGAGGTGATTGATATATTTTCTCCAGTAAAAGTAAAAAAATATACGAATATGTAATTGAACAGATTCAAAAAATGATTTTAGATTGTACTCTGAAAGAAGGAAGACTATGAAGTTACTAAGACAATTTGGCATTATAATAGGAATTTTTCTAATTGGTGAGATACTTAATAAGCTCTGTCATATACCTGTTCCTGGTAATATTCTAGGTATGCTGATTTTATTTGCATTACTTAGTCTTAATATTATCAAGGTAGAAACAATTAAAGAAATAAGTGATTTTCTACTAAATCATTTAGCATTTTTCTTTATTCCACCTGGTGTAGCGTTAATATCATCACTTGATACATTAAGTAATATATGGATAAGCTTTTTATTCATTGTAATCATTACTACTATCATAGTAATGAGTGTCACTGGTTTAACTGTTCAGAAAATCATGAAAAGAGGCAAAAAATAATGGAAGATTTCCTAAACAATCCGAGCTTTGGTATATTAATTTCAATTGTCATGTTTGAAATTGGTTTATACATAAATAAGAAAACTAAATTAGCTCTTATGCATCCTCTGTTGATTAGCATTGGGTTAATCATTGGAGTATTATTGTTATTTGATATTCCCTTAGAATTTTATGAAGAAGGCGGAGATATGATATCGTATTTCTTAGGCCCCGCTACAGTAATATTGGCAGTTCCACTTTATAAACAATTTCATCTATTCAAGGAAAATACTAAACCTATTTTAATTGGTATTATCGTAGGTGTAATGACTACAATAACTAGTGTTTTTGTTTTATGCAAAGTATTTGCTTATGAAGATCAATTGTTCTATACTCTTATCCCAAAATCAATAACCACTCCCATTGGTATAGAAGTATCAAGTACAATAGGTGGAATTCCCGCAATAACTGTAGTCGCTATTGTTATAACAGGAATCACTGGTGCAATAATAGCTCCTATAGTAATGAAAATATTTAGAATCAATGATAAAGTAGCAATAGGAATTGCTATCGGTACATCTTCACATGCAGTTGGAACCTCTAAAGCAATGGAAATGGGTGAAATAGAAGGTGCAATGAGCGGATTATCCATAGGATTAGCTGGAATTATTACAGTATTTTTCAGTTCATTATTTGTTAAGATTCTAGAATTATTTATGTAACAATTATAACAAATACATGGAACATACTCTTAAAATATTAAATGTATATATCTAAAAAGCCGAGTAAAGTAACTTTACTCGGCTTAATTATATTTGTTTATGTATAATCTAATTCACTATAAATAACTAGAAGGATTCTTTGGAACTCCATTTTTACGAACTTCAAAATGCACATGTGGTCCAGTACTATTTCCTGTACTACCTGACGCAGCAATAGCTTCGCCTTTTGTAACTTTCTGTCCTTTTTTCACATATAATTTACTGTTGTGTGCATAGTATGTTGTATATCCTTCTCCATGGTCTATCTTTACTAAATAGCCATATCCTCCACTCCATCCAGCGAAATACACTGTTCCTGATTCTGCAGCTTTTACTGTAGTACCTCTAGGAACACCAATATCTATTCCTGTGTGAAATGATCCCCATCTTCTACCAAATGGAGATGTAATTCTACCGTAAACCGGTCTTGAAAAAGTTGGTAATGTTCTTGTTCCAACAACAATTATTGTTTTTGTTGGTTCTTTTATGATTTGCTCAGCTACAATTTCTCTTTCTGATTCCAAACCATTTATACAAGTAATATTAGTTGTTAATTCTTTTATCCCTGGTTCTCCTTGTTGAATTGTTTTCTTGTATGTCTTATATTTACTATTATCTTTTTGATACTCAACAGGACATGCTATACTTTCTTCATATTTAAGTTGTTCTTTTACTTTTACAGATAATAATGGCTTTGGTACCATTAAATTAACTTCTTGTCCAATTTGTATTACAGTATCTTGTTTGAATTGTGGATTTATCTTCAATAATTCTGATAATCCCATTCCATTACCATTTGCTATTTCTGATAATGTATCACCAGATTTTATTTCATATGTAACTTTTTCTTCTGTACTTGATTGAAGTTTATTAACCGCTTCAGCTTTTTGAACAATATTTTTTTGACTAACATAAAGTGTATCTTTCTTAACAGATTCTACAAATGCTACATCTTCAACATTTCCTTGATGTCCGTCTGATATATATCCGTTTTTAACATCTTCCAAAACAGATTCCGCTGTTTGTCCATCTTTGACAACAATCTTGGTTTGTTCATCAATTGATAATACATTAGCTTTTACATAAAAATCATTCTTGTTATATAATAATGTAGTAAATAATCCATCTACCAATTCTTCATCTGTCATAAGTACTTGTTCTTCTTTGTTAACCGGTAAAGTACTAACCAAATCATCTACTAAGACTACAGTATTGAATTCATTCTGCAAACGCATTGTTACATCTTTCATAGCTTGATTAATATTTTCTATATCCTTAATGAATCCTATTTGATTACTTTTATAAGAAACTTTATATATTACTTGAGATTGATCATTCATATTTGCTTGTATTATTACTGTCGCAAAAATCAATGAAAAAAACAAAACAATCACTACAACCGTATTTTTTCCAACAGTCTTCATATTTATGGGGCTCATTTTTTATCCTCCGTATATAAGTTCATTTATTATATCAATTTCTATAATTATTTATAATTATTTCATTATTATCATCATCATTAAATTGTTGAATATTATTTGTTTTTATATGTAAGTTTATTTTTTCTTTGTCTTTTTTCAACACCCTCTTTTCTGTTATCTCCAAAACGTCTAATTTTTTACGATATCTTGTCTAATTCTACATTCGCATGAGTCTCTGTTCATATATTACATAATTATAACATTTAATATCCTATACGTCAAACTTTTGTAACATTTATTTGTAATTTTTTTGTAATATTTTAATGGTTAAAAAAACCTACCTTAGTTTTATATCAATTAAGGTAGGTTTTTGAGAAACTATATTAATTCTATTCAACTGTAATCTTAATTTCATCGGCATCAAATCTAGAAGCTGACGCCTTTACAATGATATTACCTTTTTCTCCTTTTGTCTTGATCCACATTCCAATACATCCACCTATTAAGCTTACTTTATCAGGACCTATGAGCTCTGCTGGACCTTCTATATCAATCTCAATGAATTCATTAATGAACGGTAGTATATTCCCTTTTTGATCCACACATTTATAAACAATCCTAGTAGTATCCCAATCACCACTATCAAGGGTTTCATCATCCACTGTTCCGATCAATTTTGTAGCAATAGGATTTTTGCAGAATTGCTTTTCGATTACTTCTTTATCATTAACATATCCTGTAAATCTGACATCACCCCAAGCACTGCCCCATGTACTTACGTCAGCATCAATTTTTACTGGCGGGTGATCTAAACCTCTATAATTTTCTCTATCTGGGAAATAACTATCAATATATTTGTCTTCAATATACATATCTACTTTATCGCAATTGGTATAAATAATTATTGGAGATATTCCTCCTCCATCTCTTTCACCATTTGCCCATATAGTTGCAGGTTCAAGTACTGGCTCTATTTTTGGATCTTTCTGTGAACGATATGTAGAAGCAGCTAATTTGGGTATACGGAACATATCCATTACTCCATGATAACATATCCTATCACCTGAGCCAAAATCATAATGGGTATTATAATCAAATGCACACCAACATATTAAACCGCTTATTGTACTATCTAGATAAGTTTCATTATGAGCATTAAGATGCCTGTTAGCATGATTGATTAGTCTTTCTTCTTTATCAAATCTTTTAGTAGGATAAATATGTCCTATCTTTTCTGTAACCATATAAGGAACCAAATGTTCTAGACCTGTAATACTTTGCTGACGTCTTTGGTGTATATCGAAGTCATTCATAGTATAAACATCTTCTAACAGTTCGCTATCTGATATACATCTTATTCCGCCTGTCTGTCTGGTATTATCTAAATTATGAGCAATTTCGTTAGTTTTCACATAAAAATCATGGTCATCCCTGGATTCATTGATTCGTACTCCCCATATAATTATGGAAGGATGGTTATAATCTCTTGTAATCATCTCTCTTACATTCTCACAAGCAACTTCTTTCCACGCTTCATCACCAATATGCTGCCATCCTGGAATTTCTTCAAGAACCAAAAGTCCAATCTCATCACAACGATTCAAGAAATGCCTTGATTGTGGATAATGTGAAGTTCTTACAATATTGAGTCCTAAGTCTTTTAGTATCTCTGCATCTTTTTCTTGTGCTCTTTTTGGCATAGCATAACCTATATAAGGAAATGCTTGATGACGGTTAAGTCCCACTAAGTTAAGATGCTTTTTATTAAGATAAAATCCAGTCTCAGTAAATTCAGCAATTCTAAAACCGATTCTTTCTTCCCTTATATCCATGACTTCATTATCCTTCTTTAATGAAATCAAAACGTTATATAGATTAGGATCATTTATATCCCATAAACTGATATCAGTTAATTCTGTTAGTGATATTTGTCCCATAGAATTGCCTGCACTAACTTCTATAGTTTTTTCTATAGTTCTGAATACTTTATTATCCTCATCTGTTAATTTTAATTCTAACATTATAGTTGCTGACATTTTACTATTAATAAAAACATCCGCTTCTAATTTCTTACTTTCGCATAAAACATCTTCAGTACGTATGAATGCATGACTGATATATATATCATCAACTATCCTAAGTGATACTTCTCTATATATTCCACCATAGCAAAGATAATCTATAGTATGTCCAAAAGGAGGTATATCATTTCTTTCTGTAGAATCTACCATTACAGTTAAAACATTATCTTCATTAAATAATACTTTATCTGTAATATCTATTGAGAAAGGAGTATATCCACCTTTATGCTCACCTGCATATTCCCCATTAACAAAACACTTTGCATAAGTCATTACGCCCTCAAAGTCAATGAACAAACTCTTACCTTTACATTTATCATCAATGGAAAAATGTTTTCTATAACAAGAAACAAATTGATAATCTCTCTCATCAAAATAATTATACGGTATTGTTTTATTCGCATGTGGCAACATTACCCTATCAAAAAAAGAATCATCAAATTTATTTTCAATATATTTTTCTTCAAATCTTTCAGTATATAACCAGTCATTATTAAACGATATATTTCTATGCATAATATCTCCTCCTAAAAATCATTCCTTCATTTTATATCAATAAATATAAAACCAATATAACTATATTAATAATATACCAAATATATATTCCCTTGTATATCTAACAATATTATGGTATATATAATTATATGAAACTACTTACTTATATTCTATAGAGGTGAATTTTATGCAGAAGACATTCTTCCCAGTTATATTAGATAAAGATGCTAAATTACCCATTTACTTAACCTCAGCAGGTTGTGAATTTTATCAAGAAAGCATTAATCGTAGATATGGTTTTTCTTCTTATCATTGGATTCAATGTTCTAACGGTAAAGGTGAGGTGATAATCGGTAATGAGCGTATTATCTTAGAAAAAAATATGGGTATGATTATATATAAAGATGAGCCTCATCAATATCGTCCTTTGTCAGAAACATGGCTCACTGATTGGATAACTTTTGATGGATTTGCTGTAAAACAACTATTAAACACTTTGAGTTTCTACAAATCCAACTATTATTATATAAAAGAAATAGATGTAATAAGACAAAAAATAATTGATTGTATTGAAACTGGTAATTCTTATAATAATCATAATCAACTATCTGTAATGAGTTATGATTTTATAATGTCATTACCAGATTATATCATCCATAAGTCCTCCCCATTTCAACTATTGAAAATAGATATGGTTATTGATTTCATTAATGAAAATTATACTAAACCTCTTACCATTGATATCCTCGCTGCACTTATTGACGTAACCCCTCAATATCTATGTAAAATATTTATTGAAAGCACTAACAAAAGACCCTTTGAATATATTAATGAAGTCAGGATACAAAAGAGTAAAGAACTGATGTTAAATACTAATTTGAGCATTAGTAAAATAGGTAACCAAGTAGGTTTTGAAGATGCAAGTTATTATGGTAAGTGGTTTAAGAGAATAGAAAAAATTACACCAGGTGCATTTAGAAAACATTATAAGGGATGTTAGACTATAAATAATAAATATTAGCAGGTATTTTATAGCACTCAGTCTATCTAATTTCATATACCTACTAATATTATATAATATGATCTTATAATTATAAGCTGTTCAAAATTGATTACCACTAAAACTATCTATACACTCAATAGGATCATTACAGGTCATAATCTGAGACATTATACACATTCCCTTTGCACCAGTTTTCAATATCTCCTTCTTCTTATCCTTAGTTATACCTCCAATACCAAATACAGGGATTGAGGTTGAATAACATATTTCTTTTAAAAAGTTAAGACCTCTTGGGGGAACTCCTTGTTTACAATCAGTAGGAAATATATGACCTGCGATTATATATGAAGCACCTAATTTCTGTGCCTCTTTTGCTTCATCTAATGAATGAACGGAAGCACCTATATTAGTAAATCGGTTCAGTTCATTTTTATGTGTTCTAAGAGCAGTCATTGATAAATGAATGTTGGGAATACCTAATTTTATTGCGGTTTCAATGTTATTGTTAATAATTAACTTCACATTATTTTTATTACATATATCTTGTGTTTTTATAGCTAAACATTCATATTCTGAAATATCCATATCCTTTTCCCTTAGCATTATCCCATAAGGTTTTCCTTTAGATATCTCATTTATTCTATCTAAAAAGTTATCTCTGCATAATTTCCTATTAGTTACACAAATAAGCATAATATTCTCCTAAACATAAATATAATCTGTATACACTGGCTGTAATCCTCTATCAAGAATCATATCGTGAATTTCTTTTACGTTACGTGGGTCAGAAATCTCAAATTGTTCATCGCCTTTTTCTTCTTCACCATGACCTCCAACACTTACCTTCACACCTGCAGATATCTTGGTTGCAACCATTCCAATAACATTATTACGAAAACCCGCTCTCTCCCTTGTGGAAATAGTTATTCCTGCGAATGGCATAAAGATACGATGAGCTGTCATTACTTGTAAAAGCTGTTTTTCATGGACATCATTAGGATTATTATCAGCATTATTAATATACGGTCTTAACCTTGGAGTTGAGAATGAAATCTCTGCATGAGGATACTTCCTCTGTACAAGCTGTGCATGTAAGCCTGTTGCAAATGCATCTTTCCTAAAGTCATCTATACCTAATAATGCACCAAAAGATACTCCTCTCATTCCAGCCAATAGTGCTCTTTCTTGCGCATAAAAACGATATGGATATATACGTTTTGTACCACTTAAATGAACTTGTTCATACTTATCTGTATTATATGTTTCTTGGTAAACAGAAACAAAATCCGCACCGCATTTATGGAGATAAGCATATTCGTCTGTATTAAGAGGATAGATTTCTATACCAACTGTAGAAAAGTATTTTGCGGCTAATTTCACAGCTCCTCCAATATACTCCACACTGGAAGTACTACGAGATTCTCCTGTCAGTAATAGAATCTCTTTTAAACCAGTTGAAGCTATGTTTTGCAGTTCTTGTTCTATCTCTTCTAACGTCAACATTCCTCTATGAATTTTGTTCATACAGTTGAAACCACAATAGACACAATGATTTTCACAATAATTAGATATATATAAAGGCGTAAACATAGTCACTGAACTTCCAAAAAACTTTTTAGTATTCTTGGTAGCTTTCTTTGCCATATCCTCTAAGTATGGCATAGCGGCTGGTGATAACAGAGCTGCATAATCCTCTATTGAAATCTGGTCTTTTTCTAATGCTTTCTCAACTTCTCTAGAAGTATAAGTATTATAATCATATTCATTTACTAAGTCCAATACTTTTTCCATTAAATCAGAATCTATAACATCCATTCCTTCTAAATATTTCATATGGTCTACTTTTTGTTTATTCATAATAATCACTCCTCCAAAAATCCAGTTAAAGGGCTAGATGCTTCAGCTTTTTTGTTCAGCACTCTTCCCAACCCTGATAAATATGCTCCTCGTCCTGCTTGTATAGCATGTTTGAATGCTTCAGCCATAGTATATATATCTTTAGCTGTAGCAATTGCAGTATTACACATAACTGCATCAGCACCCATCTCCATTGCTTCACATGCTTGAGAAGGACGTCCTATGCCAGCATCTACAATAATCGGTACTTCGATTTCATCAATTAGTATTTGTATAAAATCTTTGGTACAAAGTCCTTTATTACTACCGATAGGAGATCCTAAAGGCATAATAGTCGCTGCACCAGCATTTACTAATGCTCTTGCTACATTTAGATCTGGATACATATAAGGCATTACTACAAAGCCTTCCTTTGCAAGTATTTCCGTAGCTTTTATTGTTTCATAATTATCTGGCATCAGATATTTCGAATCCTTTATTACCTCTAATTTGATGAAATCACCACAACCAATTTCTCTTGAAAGCCTTGCTATTCTAACTGCTTCAGAAGCATTTCTAGCACCAGAAGTATTTGGTAATAATGTTATACCTTTTGGAATGTAGTCTAATATATTTTCTTGTCCCCCTACATTAGAACGTCTTAATGCAAGAGTTATTATCTCTACATCTCCCTTATTTATAACTGCATCTATCATATCTAGAGAGAATTTACCTGAACCCAATATAAATCTTGAGTTGAATTCATGTCCTCCAATTATTAATTTATCATTCATTTCATACATCCTTTCCTATATATCTTTTATTCCTAGTAATAATCTTAGTATCATATTTGCTTGATGACCTGCACATATATTTACTCTTGGAGCCATTAGTCCTTGTCCGATTTTTGCCTCGCTTTGCAGATCTCCACATACATATAATCGTTTCATGGGATTAATTGTCTTGATTGAATTGGAACTACCATAACCAGCCATACCAGAAGCTGCAACAATCTTGACGTCATCCATCTCTTCCAAAGCTACGTTAACCAGTGTTGACTTTGACTCTGGCTTATCAAAAGCTTCACAAATAATGTCATATCCATTAAAAAGCTTATAAACATTGTCTTTAGTTACTTTTATAGTCTTGATCTTTACTTCAACATAAGGATTTATTTCTTTTATCTGCTGTTTTAATGCTTCTGTTTTAGGCATACCTAAATGACTGATATTATAACACTGGCGATTTAGATTACTTGGTTCAACAATATCAAAATCTACAAGGAATAATTCTCCAATACCCGTTCTTGCAAGCATTATTGCAATGTTAGAACCGAGTCCTCCTAATCCAGCTATAGCCACTTTCCCTTTTTTAATCTTTTTATGTACATTAGGAGTATGTCTTGCCATGAGCATACTCTCTAGTTCATCGCCCTTAACCATAGCACCTTTTGTTATGATACTAAGTATGTCATCCTCTACTAACTTCTTATCTTCTTCTATTTGATAACCGTTTAAAATGATAATATCATTTTCGTTTCCAATTATACTGCGTAGTTCATATGTAGTATTACAATCTATATCAATCCTTTTACCGTTAACTGTTATTTTCATATATCAACCTCCTCCAACAAAGCTGACAACTTCCAGGGTATCATTATTATCAAGCATGATATTCTTATACTCTGTCTTAGGAACAATGTTAGTATTATGTTCAACAGCGATCTTAGTAATATCATAGTTATTGGTACTCAAGAAATCATATAAACTCATATTATCATCAAGGTTAATATCTGTTCCATTAACTCTCATTTTTTCACTCCTTCATGTTTAATCCATAAAAAAAAGCACAAAATGAGATTTACACCCGTGGTGGTGTACCCCATTTCATGCTTAAAAATACGAACCATATTTGATTAATTAGTATTATAGATTATTTTACAACTCCAGTCAAGTCAAAATTAATATTATCAGAATTAGATTGCACTTTTCCATTTTCTACTTTGATGCTTATCATATTATCACTGATATCATAGTCTTTTGACATACCATCATCATGGTATAACTCATAGACTGCGCTGTCCTCAACATATCCTATCAATGTTAAATTATTAGTGTCTAGTTTTTCTGTATTCAAGGCAGGTTCACAAATAGGAATTATATGATTCTTTTTAATAAAGAACACTAGCTCATCTAGAGTTACATCAATATAATGATGACCTTTTTGCAAAATTTCTTCTGTTAATTTTCCATCTTTGACTTTAATCTTCAACATTTCTTCTGGTAGATATACATATCTACCTACTGCGTTTTGCTCATATACAGGTGTAACCATTATACCATCCCCTACCATCAATTGATCTTCTACATGTATTGCAAAAGAATCTGTAGGGTAGTCAAAAGCCAATGGTCTAAAATACATTTCGTCATGTAAAACCGCTTTCATGTATTCACTATAAATATATGGAATAAGCCTATATCTAAAGTCAATGATATTCTTAAAATCTTCAGTTCCTTCAAACTGATAACACTCCTGTTCTCTTATAGAGCACGAATGATTTCTCATCAGTGGAGTAAAAATACCGAATGCTAGCCAACGAAGTACCAAATCTCTAGTAGTATTACAACCGAATCCTCCAATATCTGCACCTGAATAAAGGAATCCACACATATTTAGTGATGGCATCATTTTGATATTCAATAATAAATGAGACCACCATGAATTATTGTCACCAGTCCAGATACCTCCATATCTATGCATTCCAATATAGGAAGAACGAGAAAACATTAATATCCTTTTATTAGGAACTAACCTATCGAATGCTTCTCCTGCTGCTCTAGTCATATTATATCCATATAAGTTATGAAGTTTATCGTGACAAATCATCTCACCATCTATATTATGATAGAATCTTTTATAATCTTCTGGATTGTTCAACAGACCTTTTACAAGATTCTGAAACTCAAAATATGAGTTCACATCTAAATTATCCTCTTTATATTCTTCAATCTTGGTAAATGCCTCATTCAAGCCTTCATCAGAATAAAATATTGCAGGTTCATTCATGTCATTCCAAAAACCCTCTATACCTTGATCTAATAACAACTTATATTGATCTCCAAACCATTTTCTAGCATCTTTATTCAAGAAATCAGGAAAATGTGTTCTTCCTGGCCATACACCAGCTACAAAGTCAGTACCATCTTTTCTTTTACAAAAATAATTGTTGGCTACACCTTCTTCATAGACATTATAACCATCTTCTATTTTAACAGCTGCATCTATAATGGGTACTAAACGTATTCCTTCTTTTTTCATATCAGAAACCAAATTTTCAAAATCTGGAAATCTATCTTTATCTATAGTGAAATCCTTATAATCTTTCATATAGTCAATATCTAAATATATTGAATCTAGAGGAATTTCATTTTTTCTATACTCATTGAATACTTTTCTTACATCTTCTTCATTTCTATATCCCCATCTGCTTTGTTGATATCCAAAAGCCCAATATGGAGGGATGTAGCTTCTTCCTATTAACTGTCTGAATTCTTTTACTATGTCATTAAGATTGTTTCCTTCTATATAATATAGATTAATATCTATTTCAGGTGCCGTTATTTTCAACTCATTTTGTTTGGTATATCCAATGTCAAAAACAATCTTCTGTGGAGTATCAAAAAATAGTCCAAATGTTTTTTCCCCAAAGATTATAATGAAATTATGTGCTCCATATAATGAACTTTTATCTTCTGTATGAAAAGCATCGTCTGAACAATTACTTACATATCTATACCCTCTCTTGTTTATTCCTCTTATGTTTTCTCCAAGACCAAAAACGATATCGTCTTTCATATCATATGTATATGTAAAACCTTCTGTCAATTCTAGTTTACCGTATTTTGGCTTATCATTCTCGATTGGTAATTCTTTAATAACAGCTTCTGTATCAAATGGATTACCATATATAAATCTCTTAATCATTTTATGTCTCCTTATGGTAGTCTATAATATAAACTTTATAGTTATCTTCTAAAAAATGGATACAAAATGTATTTGTGCAATCTTAATCATTACTTATAGATTGTTAATAATTTCAAACTGTACATTACCAGATAACACTTCTGTCTTATTGACTCCATTTTTCCATGTTAATAAAATTTTATTTCCTAAATCATCACTAAAATAATATTCTCCCTCAGGACCAACTAAATAGAAACATAATTTATTGTACTCATCTATGTTATTGCCTACATAGCTACCTAACTTTTTGTCTTCACCTAAATTCAATGCAATACATCCGCCATTACGAACAAAAACTGGTATACGTTCTTTTCCACAATCCATCTTATATTTTTTATTACCAGCTAATGTTTCTCCATTCCATAGATTAGTCCATGTACCCTCTGGTAGATATACCTCTCTATCTGTCTTACCTTCATTTATCACAGGAGCAATTAAGATATCTCCAAGCATAAAACTATCTTCTACATTATATACTACCTCATCATCTGGATAGTCTAACACTAGATGTTTCATCATTGGAATTCCCGTTTCACCGGATTTTTTTGCTTGGTCATATATGTAAGGTAATAAATTCATTCTTAGGTTATAATGGTATCTTAATCTATCTATTAAATCCTCGTCTTGGTAACATAAAGCCATATTCCATGGACTTCTATCATTGGTACCTTTTATACCTGGTAGTATTTCTGAAAACTGCCCACCTACTGGCTCTGAGTGCCATTGCATTACAGGTGTAAATACAGCTAGCTGTGTTGCTCTTTCATATAATTCTAGAGATGGAAGTTCACCTGCAAATCCAGCAATATCGAATCCCCAGAACGGAACACCACTTACGCCTAATGAAATACCAGCCACTATGATATGGCGGAATTCATCCCAAGTTGATTGTTGATCTCCAGCCCATTGCATAGGGAAATTTTGTTGACCTTTATGTCCAGCTCTGCTGAATAGTACTCTGTCTTTACCTATGAAGTTATGATAAGCTTGTACATAACTAGTTGCATAAGCATTTTTCATTTCAATACCTGTCATACCATTATGGGCTTTTATATCATCATCATATACAAATTCTCCACCATCTGTTTTGAATCCATCTACTCCCATATCTAATAAGTGTTGTCTTTTAGAAAACCACCAATTGATTGTTTCTTCATTAGTAAAATCTGGAATCATGGATCCACTGAACCAACGTCCGTTTGGAATAGTATATGGACTTCCATCTGCATTTTTTATGCATAAGCCATTTTCTTTAACATATTTCCAATCTTCTGCATTAACTTCATGGAATTCTCCTTCATCCATTTTCTTGATAATTGGGCATTGCCATAATAATAATTTGATACCTTTATCATGAAGCTTATCAATCATTTCTTTGGGATTTTTCCATTCTCCATTTTCATTCCATCTATAAAATGTAGCTTCGTCACTCCATGCTTCAAGAACCATTACATTGGCAGGGAACTTATGCTTTTCAAGTAAGTCGATCTGCTCCTGCACTAATTCACTAGTATTCCATCTATTAGCAGATATCCATGGTCCGAAACTCCATTTAGGTGTCATGAAAGGTTTTCCCGTCAATTCAACATACTCCCTGATTATATCTTTTGGTTCACCGCTAAAAATATATATTTCAGGGAATTCGTCTAAACTATCTTTTGGAATTGTAATTTTTATTTTATCATCAAAATCAAATTCCATGATGACCCAAGAATCTACATAAACTCCTAATCCTGTATTTGTAAAGAAAAAAGGAATAGGACAATAGCTTATTTCACCTTGATTACAAAATTTCTCATATACATGTGATTGAACAGTTAACCCTTTTTGATTAATCTGATTAAATCTTTCACCCATACCATAAGCTGCTTGGTAATCTATATCAATAGTAATTGTACATTTATCATTTTCTTTCTCTAAGTAAACATAATCTAAATCATCAATATTTAGAGCATTATTTAAGTTATATTTATATGTTTTCATCTTATACTCCTCGTATTTTTTATTTATATTCATATTAATTATTTATATCCCTTTGTACCCACTCAAATTAATAAAGGGGCTGCTATACATTTTTGTTTAAATACCATTAAGAAAATTTTATCATTAAGATATTAACAAAATGTATTATGAGGCAGCCCCTTATCATCACCATCAATTAATATTTGGTTATATTAATTAATAATATTATTCACCTTTTGTATATCTATCCATAGCATTTGTACGAATTTCAATCAAACGCTCTAATCCCATTTCATTTAATTTTTTGATGTAATTATCCCAACCTTCATCAATATTACCGTTGATTACCCAATCAGCTAGATTTACATCAATGAATTTATTGATATCGGTTTCTAGAGTAGCTAATTCTTCAATTTCTTCTGCACTAAGCATTACTTTTGGATAAGTTTTAGTAATGTAGTCTTCACCTAATTTACTAAGCTCTAATTTTAGACCATCTCCACTTTCTGGTGATAATTTAATTTTTTCTTGGAAATCAGGGCTTACATATTTTGGTCCAAAATCTCTTAAACTTTGATCCCAATACCAACCATCCGCACTTGTTCCTTCTGGTGGATTATTTAAAGTATATGTATTATCTTCATTTTTAGAGATAACTGTTCCAATAGCTCCCCAGAAGTTTTGAATACTTGCTTCACCTGTATAGAATTCATCAAGCCAACGTGCAGCTATTTCAGGGTATTTACATTCTTTAGTAATTAAAGCTTCATTACGTTCAATTGCAGAAATACCATTTTTATCTCCACCAGCATATCTCTCACCATCTGGTCCAGCAATAGGCGCTAAAGCGATGTATTCATCTTTCCATTGTCCATATACAGCATCTGGAATCCAGTTATATGAAAAACCTACTCTTGAAACAGTAGGATCTTGATTCTTACCAAGTGCCATAGTATCATCTTGTGTGAAAGTCTCTGGATCAATAATACCATCTACATATAATTTGTTTAACCATTTTACTCCATCACTATATTGTTTACTAGTTGGATAAAATGTAAGAGTATCATCATCATTTATAAGCATTTTAGCTCCATTTATATCAGTGATTCCAAAAGGATTAAGTAAATCCATAGAAAGACCTTTACTTCCTGTAATAGGAATTTCATCACTAGGGTCTCCATTACCATTTGCATCTTGATCTTTGAATGCTTTCAATACTGTATATAATTCATCAATATTAGTTGGTTCTTCTAATCCTAATCTATCTAACCAAGATTTGTTGATAATTGGCTGATTACATACAACAGGACGACAAGGTAGATTTTTACCCATTGAATACATTTTTCCATCCAAATATGTAACTGTCTTTTTCAGGTCAGGCATATCTGTTAAAGCTTTTTTATAGTTAGGCATATAATTTTCTATTAAATCATTAATTGGTAAGAACATTTCTATATTGTTGATTACATCAGTATCTTCAAATGTTTTATTACCAATGATAATGTCAGGTAGATCTCCTCCAGCTAACATAATACCTTTTTGTTCTGACCAATCACTTAAAGATTGAACTTGCCAATCAATTTTTACATTAGTCTTAGTTTCTAAATCTTTTATGAATTGATTATCTGTGAAACTATCTCCCATATTACCCCATCTAGTAGTTAATACTGTTAATGTAACAGGTTCATTTACAATAGGTAGTCCTTCTTTATTAAAATTTTCTGTTCCTGCAACTTCAGCACCATCATTATTTGTCTCTTTATCTTTCGCACCACATCCTACAAAGCATGAAACCATTAACATTGTAACAACTAACAGACTTACTGTCTTTTTTAATAATGATTTTGTTTTATTATTTTTCATTATTCTTCCTCCTTATTATTAATTTATTAAAGTTATTAATAGCAATCTATATAATTTTTAATAGATTCATTGTTACTTTATCCCTTTACTGCACCAATCATTACTCCTTTATTGAAATACTTTTGTGCAAATGGATATACACACATAATTGGAAGTGTAGATATAACGATTACAGAATATCTCATTATATTGGCTCTACGTAATGCAATTTGAGCTGCCTCACCGCTTCCAAGTGCAGTTTGCATATTGTTAGTAATTAGAATATTCCTCAAAATCAATTGAAGTGGATGTAAGCTAGGACTCTTCAAATAAATCAAAGCATTAAAATATGAGTTCCATAAACCTACTGCAATCCAAAGACCTAACACGGACACAATAGCTTTTGATAAAGGTAATACTATTTGAACAAAATATCTTATATTACCACATCCATCAATACGAGCCTGATCCCACAGACTACCTGGAATAGAATTTTGAAAAAATGTTCTAGCTACGATAATATTAAAAGCTGATACTGAAAAAGGAAGTACCATTGCTAGAAAATTATCATATAATCCAAATCTTTTAACGGTTAAGAATGTTGGTATCAAACCTCCATTAAAAAACATAGTGAATACAAATAGCAACATGAAAAATTTACGCCCCACAAAATCTTTTCTAGACAATGTATAGGCAGCAGTAATATTAACAAAAATCCCAATTGCAGTTCCTATTACTGTATATAAAATAGTGTTCTTATACCCTATCCATATCTCTTTATGATTAAGTAGTTCGGTATAACCTTCCAAAGTTATTCCTTTTGGCCATAACCATACTTGTCCACTTGATACTGCTGCTGGATTACTAAAAGATGCAGCGACAACAAAATAAATTGGATATAGAATAATAATTAGTAGAATAATGGATATAGAATATAGTATAATATCAAACTTTGTTATTTTTTTTCTTTTTCCTAGATTACTCATTTATGTATACCTCCCTTACCATAAGCTATTTTCAGATACTTTTCTGCTGAACTTGTTAACCGATATCAAAAGTATAAAGTTAATTATTGTACTAAATAAGTTAACTGCTGAAGAATAGCTGAATTGAGCACTGATCATACCCACTTTATAAACATATGTAGAAATAACTTCGCTGTTCAATAAATTCAAATCATTCTGCATTAGATATACTTTTTCAAATCCAAGTGCCATAAGCCCACCACATCGTAGTATCAACAAGGTCATAGCCGTAGGTATCAGCATGGGGATATCAATATAAAGTATTTTCTGAAACTGGCTGGCACCATCAATACTGGCTGCTTCATAAAGATACGGGTCTACAGATGATAATGCAGCGATATAAATAATAGAATCCCATCCTACATGCTGCCACACATCAGACCATACATATAAATGTTTAAAAGCAGTAGCACTACCTAATAAGTTTGGAGCTTCTGCACCAAATAATCCAAATAAATTTCCGATTAACCCAGTTCCAGGTGAAAAAATCAAATTTAGCATTCCTACTACTACAACTGTAGAAATAAAGTGTGGCATATAAGATACAGTTTGAAACACTTTTTTATATTTTGAAGTTCTCATTTGATTAATCGCTAATGCAAAAATTATTGGAATAGGAAAGCTGACCAATAAGCTATAACCTGTAATAACCAAAGTGTTTTTTATTGTGTTAACAAATTGATAAGAATTGAAATACTTAATAAAATATTTGAACCATGGATCAGCCCATGGACTACCAAGAATACCAAGTGAACCTTTGTAGTCCTTAAAGGAAATCAGAACTCCATACATTGGTATATAATTAAAACAAATCAGTAGAATCAAAGAGGGTAATAATAATAAATAGAGACCTCGATTTCTAAATATTCTTTTCCATAAATGATTTTTCTTTAATAATTTTTGATACATTTTCATCATGCCTTCCTTTTTTTATGTACATATCTCAATTATTACAATAATAAATATATCAATATCTTCCATTATTTTTATTTTTGTATACTTTTAATGTAAAACACAATATATTCGTTGTTGTTATTGTTAGTTTAACGTTAATCTATTTATGTATGTATGGTAACATTTTTATAGTTTCATGTCAAGAATTAATTAAAATAAAAATGCATTGATTAGATAATTCTAAACAATACATTTTATATAGTATAAAGCATTGATTTTCAATGGTTATAAATAATTAATTTTCAACAATAGTATTTGAGTATAATTTTTCTTCCGCATTCCACATATTATAGTATTTACTTCTATTATTAAGAAGCTCATCATGATTACCCTTCTCTTGTATTCTACCATTTGCAACAACAAGAATCTGGTCAGCATTTTTGATAATAGATAGTGTATGAGCAATCATAATAACAGTCTTTTTATTTTTTAATAAATTAGCAATGGCATTTTTCACAGCTAATTCATTCTCAATGTCTAATGATGCAGTAGCTTCATCTAACAGAAGTATAGGGCTATCTTTAAGAATAGCACTAGCGATTGATAATCTTTGTCTTTCTCCACCAGAGAATTGATTACCATTTTCCCCAACTGGTGTATCATAACCTAATTCCAGCTTTTGAATAAACTCTTCACAATTAGCAAGTCTACAGGCTTTTTCTATTTCTTTATCTGTAGCTGATGGACGAGCATATCTTATATTGTTTTTAATTGTATCATTGAATAAGAACACATCCTGGTCTACCATAGAAATCTGACTAAGAACCTTAGCTGCATCAATACCTTTTATTGGAATACCTCCTATTTTTATTTCTCCTGAACCTGGTTCGTAATACTTGGAAATAAGATTAAGAAGGGTAGATTTTCCCGAACCTGAATCACCTACTATAGCAGTGAGTTTTTGATTTTCCACTTCAAAATTCATCCCATTCAATACTGGTTTATCTTTGTCATATGAGAATATTACATTTTCAAACTCAATATTATGAATTCTAGGTATAAAAGATATATCTATTTCTACCTCTTCTTCTTCACTGACCACATTATTAATATGCCATTTTGAAATCATCAAGTTCTTATAAGAAGTTAAATCCACAAATATAACTCCTGCAAGCTTAGATGAAAATATAGGTAAAATACTTAACATAAATAATGTAGGTGCATCAAAAACATTGGTATCAAAACCATGCCAAGCAATTAAAACCATAACCGGTAAGGTAAACCATGATATAACACTGAATATCATCCCTATTGGTATTACATTCTTTTCGTATAAATAACTGATATTGCTATAAGAACTCATTGAATCAGTGACTGTCTTATTTTTGGTTCCACCTATACCATAAGCACGAAAAGTCTGAATCCCTGTTATATATTCAACTATATTACTCACATTATCAGCCATTATATCATTCTTTTCATTACCATATTTTTTAACAGATCTAAAAGATATCCATAGAGTTGGAAGCAACATCAAATCACCTATAAGAATAACAATACCCGCAGGAACATAGATAGTACTTATAAAAACAATCAACATGAGAGAAAGAGAAGCATTTTTAGCTAAATCTCCTGCTTTATGTGTTAGAATTTTTTCATAGTTATTGACATCGTTAGTTGCGACATTAATATATTCACCTGTTTGTCCTTTAGTGAATCTGAATAATGGTATTCTCTTGATTTTATCTCCCAAAAACAACCGAATTCGTTTACTTATATCAGCTCCACCAACCTGTCCTTGTGTGTATCCTATACTATAGATGATAATACGTACTAGGAATACTAGGGCAAGGGATCCTGTCGAAGTAAGTAATAAACTTGATGTCATATTGTTATTCCATAATGCTTTTATACAATCTAATAGTACTATGAAATTACAACCTGATAACATACCTTCAATGATATTCAGTATCATTGATGAATAATAATGCCCATTTTTTTTCATAACATTATTTTGTTTCATTATTATTACCTCCTCCCATACTATAAGAAGTTTTTCTAGCTTCTTTATAATCTTTCCAAGCATTCTTATAATATTTATTTTTATTTCTTACTTGTTCATGAGTACCTACACAAGATATGGTATTATTCTCTACAACCGCTACCCTGTCACATTGCAAAACTACACTTAATCGATGTGCAACAATGACAACTGTTTTTCCTTTGCATAGATTATGAATAGCCTTATCTATTTCTAATTGGTTTTCAGGGTCAGCTGCTGAAGTGGCTTCGTCTAGGATTAGTATAGGTACATTCTTGAGAATGGCTCTAGCAATAGCAATACGTTGTTTTTCTCCTCCTGAGAAACGTGAACCATAACTTCCAACAAGAGTATCATAACCATTAGGTAGAGTCATAATAAAATCATCGATTTGTGCCTGTCCTGCAGCTTCTCTAACTTGATCTAATGTAGCACTACTACCCATCCTTATATTCTCTAATACACTCCCTCTAGTTAAAAATGTCTTCTGAAAAACGATTGATACATTTTCTAATAATTCTTCATAGTTTATATCTTTTACATCTGTATCTCCAATCAAAACTTTTCCTCGATTGACATCATAAAATCTAGCTAATAATTGGACTACTGTACTTTTACCTGCACCAGATCGTCCTACTAATGCAATCTTTTCCCCATCTTTTATACTAATATTACCATCTTTCAATATATTGGTATTACCATCATAGCTAAAATCTACATTCTTCAGTTCAACGGAATGCTTAACAGGAAATTTACTGCCACCTTCATAAGCGGGAATATCAAGAATCGCTTCTGCTTTTCGTATTCCATTCAATACTTGTGCGAAGTTAGTGCCTAACTCTTGTAATGGTCGTAGCTCTGTCAAATATAACGAACCCACAAATGCAAATAAGATAAAAGCACTAGCTGTCAATGTTCCTTTCATAAACCAATAGCCTCCAATGGGGACAATAAGTAACAATCCACATTCTACAATAATATATACATTGCATAAGGTGGTCCCATTTTACGAGATATCTTTTTCCATACTGAACATTCATCTTCCACTGCATCAGAATACTTAGTAAATGATCTACTTCCCATATTGTATGCTTTAATCAATTTCATTCCGCTTATGTACTCAATCCTTGTTGAATTCAGGTCTGCAATCGATCTTGATGCTTTATCCATCATCTTATCAGTTCCTCTAAACATAATACCCATAACTATAAAAGCAAATACCAAAGGAATTAACGAAATAAGAGCTAATTTCCAGTTGACTATGCTCAGATATATGAATATGGCTATTGGACCACTAATGTAAAATATGAGTTCAGGTAAGTGATGGGCTAAAAATAATTCTAGTTTTTCTATCTCTTCATTTAATACTGTCTTGATTTCTCCTGTATTACGTTCACTGAGATTTCCAAGAGGCACTTTAGCCATATGATCTATGACCATACACCTCACTTTGAATAAGGTATTATAAGCTCCTTTATGAGACAATACACCTGATGTTCCAAATAATAAAAATCTAAAAATGATTCCAACAAAAAGTATTATACAATAATGTATGATAATATTTTCTGTACAAGTATGTGCATAAATATTTTCTAGAATCCTATATACAGCATAATATGGAATTGCTGTGCTTAAACCGCTAAGTAATGATAATATGACTGATAAATACAGATAGTATCTATCCTTACCAGCCCACTTCAATAATAATAAAACTAAATCTTTTTTCCCTTTCTTCATGTTGTAACACTCCTTCCACAACTTATAATAGTTAATTCTTTGAATCTTATCTACTCCATATGATTAAAAATGGCCCAATTGAAAACAAACCATGAGCATACGCTTCTGCGATTCTCATGGTTTACTTACAACACTGCTTTTTCTATATTTTGATGGTGTCATATTAAATTCATTTTTGAATGCTTTTGCAAATTTTCCTCCATTTGAATATCCACAATCAAGTGCAATATCAATTATGGACATGTTAGTATCTGTAAGTAATTCTTTTGCCTTTTGCATTTTTCGTATTCTTGCATAAGTAAATACAGGATGATCATATATACTCTTGAATCCTTTCTCTAAATCTGTTACATTCATTCCTACCAGTTTTGAAAGCGTCTGAACTGTAATCCACTCATCAATCCTAGAAACTATAATACGCCTTGCCTCTTTAATCTTATCTACAGATGATTTGGAGAAATATATTACTCTATTATTTTTATAATCCGAATCAGACAATAAGTATAATAAAAGTTCTGTTACTTTAATCTTCATAAGATGATTCTTGTATTTATCAGGCAAAACCCAAAGTTCTTTAAAAATATGTTCGACACTCTCATTGGCACTATCAATAATACAAGAATCAGCATCAAATACCTTTCCAAAAAAAGAATCTTTTATAAATTCAGTAGTATTTAACATATCATCAAGACTCTCAATGATATAAGGTAAATAAAGCATTATTGTAATCCCCACATAAGGTTTTGTACTGAAATCACAGTAAAGAGCATCTGTCTTGCAGTTAAAAAGAGAGAGATCTCCATCTGACATATAAGCATATTTCTGATTTTTGAACTTGATTTCCACGTGTCCCTTCAGACAATAATTTATCTCGATACAGTCTACATCGATCTTCATTGTTTTACTTAAAGGCTTAAAAAGTTCAATATCATTATATATGATCTCAACACCTGGCATAACACTATAACTACGCATAGTACCTTTTCCAGCATAAGACGATACTGTATATAAAACTGAATCATTTTGAATGATCTGTTTGTCGATGATATCTCTATAGTATGTTTTGTTTTCTTCTACTCTTCTCATACTATAAAAAAATCCCTAAGCTTTTCTATGTTGTTTCCATCAATATTAAAATCATCTACTAACATACCATCATCAAAATGTATAATACGACTACAAACAGAAGAGATGAACTCATAATCATGAGTAACGATAAAAATTATCTTTCCCATACTGGCTAGTTTTTTGATTAGACCTACAACTTGTAGCATACTATCATAATCAAGCCCACTTGTAGGTTCATCAAATACTAGAATCTCTTTTTCGCATATCATACTTACCGCTACAGCTGTTCTTTGTTTTTGCCCCCCCAGATAATGTATTAGGATGCCTATCCTTATATTGATAGATTTTTAGATCTTTCATCACTTGATTGATAAGTTCCATATCTGGGCTTTTTATGCCAAAGTGACATTCCGTTTCTACATTTTCACTAAAAAGTTGGTAATTAACATCTTGCATTACCATATAAGACAGTTTCAAGCGTTGTTTGTTACTTACTTTTTTACCTTTCCAACAGAAATTGCCTTTACACCCTTTATGTAATCCGCATACACTTCTTAGAAACGTAGATTTTCCTGCTCCATTATGTCCTATGATTCCTATTACTTCTCCACGTTTAGCACAAATGGAAATATCTTTCATGACTACATTTTTTTTATAGGATATATCCATATCATTAATATCCAAAACATCTTTATCATTTTTTCCATTGTTATTGAGTGGTACAATAGTTGATAAATCAGTAGTTCTGAATCCTAACTTAATTCTTTGCTTTAACGGAATATTGATGAATTCATCTTTATCATATATTTTCTTAATTTCCCCTTCTTCAACGTGAACTACCCGATCAATAATATCTCTAAGATAATACAATCTATGCTCTGCTATGATGATTGTTTTACCTTGTCTTTTCAACATTATCAAGATATTACGTAATTCCGATATAGCATCTACATCTAGATTGGAGGAAGGTTCATCAAGAACATAAATATCTGGAGACATAGCATAGATAGATGCAAATGCTATTTTTTGTTTTTCTCCCCCAGATAATTCGAAAATACTTCTTCCCATTAATTGTTTTATATGTAGGTCTTTTTGAGTTTTATGAACACAATGTTTCAATCGCTGATGTGGATATGATAGATTTTCTATTCCAAATGCTATTTCACTGTCAGTATCCACATTAAAAAACTGAGTTCTTGGATTCTGAAATACTGATCCCACTTTTTCAGCGATTTCATACATATTCATATCCAATATATTTTTATTATCTATTTCTATAGTCCCTTTTAACTCTCCAGAATAAAAATGTGGAATTAGACCATTGATAAGTCGTGTGATTGTGGTTTTACCACATCCGCTTTTTCCACAAAGAAGTATACACTCACCTGTTTTTATTGTAATATTAACATTCTTAATTCCATTTTCTTCTTTACCTTGATAAGTAAAAGAAGTATCCTTTATTTCAATCAAGTCATTACCTCCTTATGTTATAATCGCTATTATCAACAATGCAAAAAAACAAATATTGCAAATAGCATCTGCACATGAAAAACGAATCGTTTGAACACAAGTACGAACCTTTGGATTTTCAATTCCTCTTGTTACTGCTGCTGCTGATAGTTCATCAGCAACTTTGGAAGCTGACATCATAAGTGGAACATAAACACATTCTATAGTTTGAAGCGGTCTAATTAAGAACCCACCAAACGATGGTGCCACATTCCTCATTTTCATTGCATCTTTGATATATCTCCAATCCTCTCCTACCATTGGAAAATATCTAAGCATTACTGTTAACGGAATAACTACACTTTTGGGCATATGTATACGATTCATAGCCGCCATGAATTCATTTACTCTTGTTGTAGAAACAATTATTCCACCTAACATACCACATGGGAATATCTTTCTTATGAACATACAAAAACTCACAATAAATATCTTAAAAGTTCCACCTAGATATACTGAACCCAATATTTGTATTATCAATATCATGAAATAGATTACTGACATTTTAAAAGTGAATCTATACGCACCACTAATCATCCCAAGTAAAATTATAAAGCAAGCAAGTATTACTTCCAACTTGATAGACCCTGCAAAAAATACAGATAAGTTACCTACTAATAGAATAAATAATTTTGTTCTTGGATCAATATGTAATAATCCTTGTTTTTTAGTGCTTGTTCCCACTATGAGATTCATGCTACAATTCCCGCTTTTTCAAATTGCTTTTTGAGTAATCTTCTACCAAGTAGAGCGCTAATAAATGCACATAATAAAGTGCCAATAATCATTGCTGGCAACATCCAATCTTTTGCTGTATCAACCATTGTATTCATATAGGTTTGTTCTGTTCCTGATCCAACCAGATATTCAATGTATTTGGTTTGATTAAGCCACAACATCATATAAGAACCTATAGGATTAAGAGAGAAAATCAAAAATCCTAGAATATTAAGTTTCATATTATTAAATTTACCAGCTCCTGAAATCAATTCAGCCACGATTGCGAGTAATATATAAGCAACTGACCACAACCAATACATTCCTGTAACAAACATCAGTAATCCCATTAGAATACCAAGAATGAGTATTGGACCATGTTTTGGAACTTTAGCAATTAATAAAAGGTACACAGGACCTGTAAGAAGAGCTACAGCGGGTGGTAATAAGAATGTCAATACTGGATTAGGTGCAAAGAGTATTCCTCCAATCATAGTTAATACAAAAAAAAGTGCAGAAAAAATTCCTGTTACTACTAAATCTTTAATACTTAATTTTTGCTTTGAAATAGTTATATTTGACATGTTAAATTCCTCCTTGTTATATAAAGTGCTTATTATAATTTAAACCCTCATTGACAAAGCAATCATGTTTCATTAAACTATCATTAGGTCAATGATTATTACTATGTCAATGTCAATAAGTATACAATGCACTATAGAAATTGACAATGATTCTCAAATACATTCGCCTAATCATAATAAAAATTCGTCTAATCGTGGCATTAGGGGGAGGAATTAAAATTAAAAACATAATTAAAGATATACATGAACCTTATTTATTTGAAAAGGGATTCACAATTGATACTAATAAACAATATAATGCAATGGGTCAATGCTATAAAATCGACCCTAAGATTGGTAAAGGTTATTACTGGATATACGCTCATAACAATCTTTTTGCTATTGCTATTCATGATTTTTACTTCTATGAAGATTATTTATTGGAATGTAGATTACCAGAATATCTAAGTATAACTTATTATGATTCTCTCTCAGGAGAAGAATTGAATCCATATAAAAGATTGAATGCAGGATGTGTAAAAGGATATTGGAGCAACCAAACTGTATATAAAGCATTATTTCATAAGAATATTCCAATTCGCTCAATTGGTATTGAAATTACACCAGAGTATTATGAGGATTATCTAAAATCCAAATATTCAGGAGAGTACATAAGTCCACGCTCAGCTGTATTAAGTATAGATGAAGATACAAACTTTCCTGAGATGGTTTTATTATTACATCAGATTAGAAATTACAAAGGTACAGGAATGGCAGCAAGATTATTTTTTGAAAGCAAAGTTACTGAGGCGATATCTCTTCTCGTTGAAAGATCAAAACAGATAAAGCCGAAAACTCCTAGAAGAATTACCAAGCAAGACCTTGAACATCTGGAAACTGTCACAGCATATATTAATGACCATTATGCATATGACCTTCATCTAGATAATCTTTCTCAAATAGCATGTATGGGAATAACTAAATTGAAGTCTTCATTTAAAGAAGTATATAAATGTACTATTACTGAATACATTCAACATCGACGTATGGGACAAGCTGAACATTTGTTGGCGAATACAGAGCTTAATATAGGTCAAATTGCTCGTATCGTTGGATATCATAGCGCTAGTCGTTTCTCTGAATTATTTAAGAAAAGTACTGGATTGCTTCCTAGTAAATACCGTGAATTATCGTTAGGAGAAAATAGTCACTTACTCTAGAGACCTTATCTATTGAAAAAACCTCAATCATGAACTAATCAGATTGAGGTTTTTTATTTATCAGCATTCCGCTCTTATTAATTTATTGTTTTTGATATGTCCGTTAATTTTACTGTTTAACGATTTGAATTCTTTTATAATTAAAACGCTACTCATTATCACAGTAAGCAGATCTCCTAGAGGCATAGCTATCCAAGCTCCTGTTTCACCAATGATCCTAGGTAAAATCAGTACAATAGGTATGAAAAATAATATCTGTCTTCCCATAACCAAAATAGCTGCTTTGCTCCCTTTCCCAATTCCTTGGAAAAATACAATTGACATTGACATGATACCATATAAAATAAATATTCCAAGAAAAATTCTGAATCTACCTATACCAAGTTGTGCTAATGATGCATCTGTTATAAACCAACTCAATATAGTTTTAGGGAATAACATGAAACAAATCCACAATACTCCCGCTACACCTGTTGATATTTTAGTAAATGTCAAGAAAGCTTCTTTTACACGTTCAAATTTCTTAGCTCCATAGTTCGCACCTATTATTGGCTGTACCCCCTGTGCAATACCCCATAATGTAATAAATGCAAACATCATAACTCTATAAGATGCTCCCATAATAATGATACTATCATTACCTCCTATATTGGAAAGTACTTTAAACATTACGGACATCTGGATTGCTGGCATTACTTGCATTACCATACCTGAAATTCCAACATTTAATATTTTGGGCATTATATCAAATGACATCTTAAAACTATGCCTAGTTATTTTGATAATACTCTTACCTGATTTGAAATATATAATATCGCCTACTGCAACACAAATCTGTGCAATAACTGTAGCCAATGCAGCACCCTCAATTCCCATGTTAAGGAATTTAATCAAAATAGGGTCTAATATAATATTAATCAGCGTACCTGAAATAATTATCTTCATGGCAACTTTCATTCGACCTTCACCACGAATCAAGAAATTAAGAGCAGGTCCTAAAGCTGAAAAAACAAATCCTAGAGATATGATTTTTAAGTATCTCGTTCCTAACACCAATATCTCGTCTGTTGCACCAAGAAATTCAAGCATTGGATTTGCAAAGTTATATACTATTATAGTCAGTAATATTGATAATACTGAAACCCCTATCAAAACATTACCAAATAGTTTATCTATTGTCTTTTGATCCTTTTCTCCAATGGCTCTAGATAAAACAGACATTGCTCCCATAGCAAGAAGCATTGCTACAGCAGTATTCAAAAGCACTACATTATATGCTAGAACTATTGCACCAACACCTTCTCCAGATACAAATTGACCTACAAAAATAGCATCAACCATATTATATAATCCTACCGCTAACATTCCAATCATAGCAGGTATAGCAAGTTTCATAAAAAGTTTACCCATACTCATTTCTAATAATTCTTTTCTACTATTCATTATTTATTTCCTTTCTAAAATTATTTTATATTAACTATATCTATTTTATAAAAGTCCCCTTTCAATCAACATTCATCATTGTTTAATTATAGCAATGAATATCATTATCATTTTAACTCTAAAAAAAATAGTATGGACTTACCAACATCCATACCTTATTGATAACTTCTCAAAATATCTTCCAACTTTTTTTTGATTATATCATTTATATAACTTGGCTCTATGATTTTTATATATTGTCCAAATGTGATTATATAATTGTATAACCACTCATCCTCTACCGCTTTGAACATAATTTCATAACTACCATCTTCTCTACAGATAATATCATTAATATTAAATTCATTATAAGCTCTATACTTTATCTCAGGCGCTAAAATGATTTTTAGAGATATTAATTGAGCCGTTTGTTGATATGATAAATTAAAGTCATCCAAGTTATAATCATCTCTATCAAAATCACTACTAGTTATTTCAAGATTTTTCATTCTATATATCTTGAACATTCTATAATCTTTCCTCATTAAACAATAGCCTAACAAGTACCAATCTTTTTGTTTAAATATTAGTTTCAATGGATTAACAATTCTTGTAGTTTTATCTCCATATAGATTATAATAAGCAAATCTTATACTCCTACAAAAAGTTAAAGCATATTTCAAATCTTCAAATTTCTTTTTTTCTGATTTTGAACTACCCCAATAGGAAAAATCTACTTCAATCCAATTTTCATTACTTTTCTTGAATAAAGATTTTAATTTGAGTATAGCATCATCAACGTTTTCATATTCAGTTGCTTTCAATAATTCCAATCCTATAAGCACTTTATTTTGCTCTTCATTCGATAAAACGGATTTATTTATAATAAAATTATCCAGAAGGCTTATACCTCCACCCTTCCCTTTATTAGTATAGATTGGTATTCCTGCCATAGACAAAGTTTCTACATCTCTGTATATTGTTCTTGTGGATACCTCTAGAATATTAGATAATTCTTTTGCTGTTACTTGTTTTTTATCTAAGAGTAAATACACAATCTGAAATAATCTATCAATCTGCAATAATATCACCACCTATTAATATTATAACAGATAAATATGACATCTATTTGTCTTATTTAAAAATATGTAGTATTTTTCATTTCTCTAAACTTACTTATTAACATACCAAAAATCACAGCAAGAAGCTCCCTCTGCTAGTGTAGAATTTCTTATTAACTTTGATTTGCCAAAACTAGCAGTTATATAATCTGTTTCACATAGATATGGAGCAAGCTCAGTACAATTTTCTAATTTACACAATTCACAAAGCCCACAGCGAGTAAATTCAAAATATGTTCCTGTTTTGTGCTTACTACTATTTTCCCTCATAATCCAGTTTGCAGGATACTTATCAGCATTTGCTTGTGTCCATTTTGATACACTCCTAACCCACCCCTTGAATTTTTGGGTTGTTTGATCTTGTCCTTTACACACAAATTTTACGATTTTCGATTGTTTTAACCCATCTATTATGATATTACCCATTATTTCAGGTGAGATAGCTTTATCCGCAGCCTTATAACATGCAATAAAGATTCCTCCTGCATATATATTCATAATCAGTTTATTTTCTTTTCCTCCTATATCAGGAGCTCTAGAAATCATGTCGTTGTACTCTTTTTTAGTTTTTTTCAACAAATCCTTTGTAAATTCTCTAGAATATCTTTTGGATATCTGTTTTTTCAAAATCCCCTTAAATACTAACCAATAAACCTTAGTTTGTGACATTATTGATTTACCTCCATATCTTATTTTAGTGATACCTTTTGTTCTCTAGTTATATTTATAATCAAGTTTATTAATTGATAATGATATTTAATATCATTTAAATTATAAATCTTAATAAATATTCTGTCAATATTTTTAATATCATTACCTTCAATTGTTTTGCCATCTTGACAAGTAAAATAATCAGTGCTATTATTAACTAGATGAACGTTCAGCTAGTTACCTATGATTAACTAGACTTACTTATATATTACATAAAGGAGTGTTTACTATTAAAGCATTATACTTTCCAGAAGTAAATAAAATTGAATTAAGAAATGTTGAAAAACCTGTTATGAAAAACTCTACCGATGTCATTGTAAAAGTTACTACTACTACAATTTGTGGCAGCGATATCCATATTATAAGAGGTGCTATCCCTACGAAACCTGGTTTTGTATTAGGTCATGAGTATGTAGGAATAATTGAATCAGTAGGAAAAGATGTTAAGAATTTCAAAGTTGGTGACAGAGTTATCGGACCTCCTGCACCTTATTGTGGCAAATGTGAACCCTGTAAGAATGGGTATGTATCCCACTGTGCTAATGGTGGTATTCACGGTGCCGGAGAAACCAGGGGTAGTATACCTGGTGTTCATGCTGAATACACATGTGTACCTCATGCAGATTCATGTTTATTAAAAGTACCTGATAACCTTACTGATGAACAGGTTATCTTTGTATCAGATATAGCTTCTACTGGCTATACCGGTATTGAACATTCTGGTTTAAAAGAAGGTGAAACCATTGTAATATTTGGTTGTGGTCCTGTTGGTATGGCAACAATCCTAACAGCTAAACTTCATAATCCAGATAAAATAATAGTTGTTGAAAAATCCGAAACAAGATTGAAGAAAGCATTACAAATTGGGGCTACTCATACCATCAGTACAGATGAGGATGTATTAAAAAATATAGCTAAGTACACTAACAACAATGGGGCTAACGTTGTTATTGATGCAGCAGGATTAGATATCACAATCAATCAAGGAATTGATTGTCTTGGTATTGGTGGCAGAATGTTCCTTGTAGGTATTCCCAAAAAACCTATCAATATTCAATCAAATCATTTTTATAAAAATATCACTTTCAGTATGGGATTGGGTGATCTTAAAAATATAGGTGGTCTTCTTGATCAAGTTAATGAGGGTAATCTTGATCTCACACCTTTAATAAGTCATACAATGCCAATAGATGATATTGAAAGTGCTATTGATCTCGTTCAAAACAAACCGGACGAAGTAGTTAAGGTCATCATAAAACCTCAACTATAAAAAGCACTGTTTTATTGTATTGTGATATGTTATAATTACATAGTAATATTACCAAAAAAAGACTAGATATATTTTTATTATAGTCTTTTTTTGTAATTGCTGATTCAACAAATCATTTAATGAAGGAGTCAACCTATGGATAATATAAGAAAAAGAGATGCTGAGTTGTCCAGAAAAAAAATATTAGATGCTGCTGAAACACTTTTTGCTCAAAAAGGTTATCATTTGACAACTTTGACTGAAATCGCAGAATTAAGTGGTTTATCAAGGACTACACCTTCTTATTTTTTTGGTAATAAAGAAATGCTATATAAAAATGTAATTGAACATCTTATTGAAGATGAAAAGAATTACGTTGATAAATTAGTAATTAAAGATACAGTAACTGTTGATGCATTAAAAACTATTTTGGCACGTCATATTGATTACACTTTCAAGCATCCTAACCTAACAAAAATTTTAGTAACTGAATCATTAAATAATAACAGGCAAGAATGGATACTCAGCTTTTTTCCTGATATGATTTCTTGGAGTCATAAATATCTATCAGATGCAAGAGATATGGGAATCATAAGACAAGATATAGATATAAATACTCTATGGTTAAATGCTATGGCAATGGCATGGTTACCCATTATAACTCAAGATACGTTTCTAAAATTAATGGATAAAGATTTCACTGAACAAGAATTTATTGACAATCATAAAAAACAAGTTGAAACACTTATTTTTGAATCAATACTAACATAATAAATTAATTAGAAATGAATAATTACACTATAAAGCTGTTGATTGGAACTTATTATCAACAGCCTTTTTTATTACAATACTTTTAAGAAAATTATCATTTCAATAAAATTTATTGTTCATGTTTAATGCTATATATCTCTATCTTTACTTCATTTAATTCTACAAACCAGTTATTATATCTATTTAATTAAATAATTATTACTTTATATTTTTTACAATGTTATTTACTCAACATAATTCCCTAAAATAAAAAATAAATAGACAATTTATTGACAAACATTTATTAATGATATAAAATTTTATATGCTATCAGTTTTTTAGATAGCATACAAAAATAATAGGAGGAATTTACAAATGAAAAAAATTGTTACATTACTATTAGCTCTTACTCTTGTTTTTAGCACTTGTACTCTATCTTATGCTGCTGAAAACGAAACAACAGATTCAAATTTTGGAACTATCATATTGAATAAAGCTCTATACACAGATTATTATGGTAATGAAAGAATATGCAAAATAACTATTAAAGGTGTTGTAGGAGTTCAATTAAATGATACTACTGTTTTATTTGAAAATTATAACCATAAATTTTTAGATACTTATTGTGATGATCCAGACCATTTTACATATAATAAAGAAACACACAGGGATGTATGGAATGGTACAGGTGAATTTATTGATAATGGATTAACTATTATTCCTGTAATGAAAGGCGCTGAAATTCTTATTGAAGTAATTGATGATAAAGATGCCATGGATTTCTATGTATCATATTTTCCTTTTATAGATAATGAGAAAACAGTATTTTGCAACGGTTTGGAACAAAGCGGTTCTTATACTACAGGAGTTGCTAGAGTATTTGAAAAATTATCTGAAAATACTATTGAAAAGTTCCCTTTTAATATCAACAACAAACCTACAGGTATCATGGTAGTTGACTCAAAAACTTATCCATTACCAAGTGCAGAAGATGTAAAAAAAGCCAAGGAAGCATTAGCTGTTACTGATACTAAAAAAGAAGATGTGAACGACGCTGCAGAAGATACATCTAAAGAAGACGAAACTGCTAAAGAAGTAGATACTACTAAAGATACTGAAGCAGTTCCTGGATTAAGTAATTTTGAACAAGTTAATGAATATAAGGCAGATACTTTCAATGATGTTGAAGATGGTATTTGGTACGCAGATTCAGTGAAAAACTGCTATGAGTTAGGAATAATGAATGGTAAAGGCGACAACCAATTCGCGCCAAAAGGTTCTATCAGTGTAGCTGAGGCTATTGCAATGGCAGCTAGAACAAATAAAATCTATGCAGGTCTAGGTAGTGAAATTGAAAAAACTGGTGATAATTGGTATGATGGATTCGTTAAATATGCATTAGAAAACAATATCATGACAGAAGATCAATTTGATGATTATACTAGAAAAATTACAAAAGCTGAATTATCATATTTATTTGCTAAATCAGTACCTGAGGAAGAATTCAAAGCAATACAGCTTTACCCAATGGCTGATGTCGATGATGATACAAATTATGCTTCTGAAATCTATTTATTATTTAACGCAGGAGTTGTTACAGGTAGTGATGCCGAAGCAACATTCCATCCAACTGATAATATTACTAGAGCTGAAGCTTCTGCAATAATAAACAGAGTCATTAATACTGACAGCAGAAAAGCACTTTAATAGTTTTATATTATAATATACTTAGAGGCTGCAACAATTTATATGTTGCAGCCTCTTAATCTATTTCGTCAATTATATCAATGCCCTCAAATACGCTCATAATGGTTAACAGTCTCTATAATAATGGTAAATTAATATTTATACTATATATGTTTCTTTAATATATCAATAAAATCTTTACCGCTGTTGATACTCTTACGATTCATTATCATTTCTTTTCCAATGTTAATCAATAATCTTTCTGCTTTAACACGTTTGTCTGTATCTTCAATCGTAGTTACATCCGCAACCTTTGAATCACCAACAACTCTTCTAATTATTTCAAGTCCAGCACTACCAGCAGAATCAGATAATACTGAAACTAAATACCAATTTCTATAATAATCTTTTTTAGCCATTTCATCAGTAACGATTTCTTTATATAGTTTATTGAATTTAACTATAAATAAATCTACAATTTCTTCTATTGTAATTGATAGCCAATCAAGGAATGCTTTTTTATTTAATTCTTCATCTTTATCTACGTCTTCAACATATGCGTGAGCCCATGCAAAGAATAAATTACCTACAACATTTCCAACATCATAACCCATAGGTCCATAAAAAGCGAATTCTGGGTCTAGTACTTTTATTCCAGTTTCATTAGCGAATATTGAACCTGAATGTAAATCTCCATGAACTAAAGCTTGAGCATTATTCATAAAGTTATTTTTCAACTTACCAACTTCAAGAATTAGATCATCGTCATTATATAAAACTTCTTCAACGAATTTTAGATTCTCATCTATTATAATATTCCTACCCTTATAATCAATATAAGGTTCAGTAAATACAAGATCTTCTGATATCTTACATAAATCTTTATTGATATATTCTTTTACTTGATCTTTCTTTTCTCCTGAATCCATAACCAAATCTGTTGTTGGTAATAAGGTATTTACTAAGAAAGTTGTAATATCCTCAGCTAAAGTTGGAAAAGTATTTCTTTGTAATAATTCTGTTCTTAGGTTATGGTATACTGACACATCTTCCATGGCTAATATACACATCACAGAATCATATTTATATATTTTAGGAACTAAATTAGGCGCTAATCTTTCTTGTTGCATCAGTACCATTGCTTCTATTTTATTTCTATTAACATCTAATGCACGACCTGATGATCTAAGTACTGTATCGGCATGTTTAATAATAATCGATTTTTGTGTGTTTTCATCCCATACTTTAAATACATAATTAATATTGCCATCACCAATTTCTTTTGATTGTAGCTTAGCATTATCATCGAAGAAATCAAGTTTTTCTATTACATACTCAATGGCATCTTGTTCATTCATTCTAAAATGTTTATCAAATTTAGACATTATCTCATCTCCAATTATTTTTACCAATAGTTATCTACTTCTGTAGAAAAATATCTTTTTAAATCATATGCACTATATATACCTTTATCAGTTACTACTCCACTTACTAAATGTGGTGGTGTTATGTCAAAAGCTGGATAATAAGCCTTAACACCATCTAAAGTATTTTTTATACCTCTGAATTCTAATACTTCCTTTGGATCTCTTTCTTCTATTTTAACCGTATCTATTGTGTCTTTATCAGGAATTCCTGTTACGAAATATGGTATTCCAAAATGTTTTGCAGCAATTGCAATCTGCATTGTTCCTACCTTGTTGACAATATGTCCATCTATACATATGGAATCAGCAGCTGATGTAAACAGATCAATATTTTTAGTCTGCATAGTGATGGCTGGCATATTATCTGTAATAACTGTTACATCAAACCCTTGGTCATGTATAACACTTGCTGTAAGTCTTGCACCTTGTAAGAAAGGTCTTGTTTCTGGGCAAAAGAATTTAACGACTTTATTTCTTTTCTTAGCCTCTTTCAACATCATACCTATAATTGTTTCACCAAAACATTGAGTCATTACATTACCATTTTGTGGAAACATATCTACTAGATAATTAGCTACTTCACCAATCTTAGAATATCTTCTATTCATGGAATTAACAGTATGCTTGAATATTTCCTCGTCAACTCTTTGTGAATTTTCTAAAGCTTTTTTCACAACTTCTAGGCAACCATTGACAACTAGAGTCATTCTAGGAACTGTCGTAGGTCTTGCATGTGATAGTGTATAAGCCGCATCTTTTAGATATTTCATTTGTTCTTCTTCTTTTAAATCTTTGCACTCATAAGCTGCAAGTGCCATACCCATCCCTGCTGCTGTATAAGGTCCTGCACTTTGAGTCACCATATCAGCAATTGCCTTAGCGACTTCCCCATGAGATGCACATGTAACGAATCTAACTTCTGTTGGATATATTCTACGATCTAATATTTTTACTTTTCCGTCTTCATACCAAGCAACATTCTCATATCTTAGCATAAATGCAAGATCTTTATCTACTCTTTCCATTTTGCTATTACCTCCTGTATACATTTGCCCTGTAAAATTTCTTATGAATGTACCATATATAATGTTTAGGCACTATATATGGCATATTCTTATATGTTTATTCTATATAAAATTGTTTACTATATAATCTATATATTGATAATTATCTATATCAACTTATCGCCTACTATTTTCTAGCTTTTTTATATCTAGGGAATCCAATAATAATAGATAAACTACCGATTACTAACATTAGTATTGAATATATTGAATATGGTACTATTTCAACTGGTGAAATATGTCCTAACCCTGCTGCCAGTAATAATTGTCCTCCATAAGGAATTAATCCTTGTACCGCTGCTGAGAAGATATCCAATAAACTTGCAGTTTTTCTTGGATCTATATCGTATTCTTCTGATATATCTTTTGCTAATGGTCCAGCAGTAAGTATTGAGATTGTATTATTAGTTGTAGCAGCTGTAATCAATCCAACTAACGCTGCAATTCCGAATTGACCACCTTTTTTGCCTTTTACTTTAGCAGTAACTTTTTCTAATAGATAATCAATACCACCATAATATTTCATAAGTCCAACTAAACCAGCAACAACAATTGCGATTATAGCTAGGTCTTCCATCCATCCCATACCTCTTTGTAAAACCCCTAATAATTCAACACCAGTGAAGCTAGAATTAAGTAATCCTATGATTGAACCAACACCAATACCAATTCCTAATACAGCCATTACATTAAGTCCAGCTAATGCACTGACTATTATAGCTACATAAGGTAAAATATTAACTAATGAATAATCAACACTTTCTAAGCTGACTACATCAACTGGAATCATTGCTAATATAATAAGTGTTATTATCACTGCTGGTAGAACTATAAGAATATTTGATTTGAATTTGTCTCTTAACTCTACATTTTGAGTTCTTGTAGCAGCTATTGTTGTATCAGATATAAATGATAGATTATCACCAAACATTGCACTACCTACAACTGTAGCTAATACCAACGCCATACTGATATCTGCTTGATTAGCAATACCAACACCAATTGGGGCTAAAGCTGTAATTGTACCCATTGATGTTCCCATTGAAAATGATAAAATACAGCCAATGATGAATATTCCAGGTAAAATCATGTTAACCGGTAGAACTGTCAATCCTAAGTTAACTATTGAGTTTACTGCTCCCATAGCATCAGCCACAGAATAAAAAGCTCCTGCTAGTATGAATATGACAACCATCAAAATTATTGTGTCTTCACCACCAGCTTTAGTAAATATAGATACTTTTTCTCCAAAGCTTGTTTTACCACCTTTTTTATCCAATAATAAAGCAAAACCTGATGCAAATATAAATGCTACCAACAATGGCATACTACTAAAATCTCCTGTTATAATACCTGTACCCATAAATAATACCAAGAACACTATTAATGGTAATAATCCTTTAAAATTACTATTATTATTATCTTTGTTATTGTTCATGTCAACCTCTCCTTAAAATTAGTAGTTTTTTAGTAAATCTTAATCAAAATAATATGTACCTTTTAATGCTCTTCTTTTATGCTCTTTGTCCATATCCTTTAAACATTTTCAACATTTTATCTACTTCTTGTGTGTCGAGAATTACAGGTTCGCCTACAGATTTCGCTCTATAGTATACCTCAGCACATAGTTCAATCTCTTCTGCTTTGCCAAAGGCATTTGGTAAACTCTTAGAACCTACTAATAATCCATGATTAGCTAAGAATACTGCATTTCTGTCTTTCATAGCTTCAAAAGCATTTTCAGCAAGTTCTTCTGTGCTATATGTTGCATATTTAGCACATCTTACATTTTCACCTCCTGATACTCCTATTAGATAATGAGTTGCTGGCAGCTCCCAACGAAGGCAAGCTAGTATTGTTGAATATACTGAATGAAGATGTACAACTGAATCTATATCTTTTCTTTCTTTGTAGAAAATTTTATGCATTGAATATTCTGATGAAGGTCTTTTATCACCATCTACAACATTGTCATCCAAATCCATAATAACAATGTCTTCAGGTTTCATTTCATAGTAATCAATTCCACTTGGAGTGATTGCCATTAATCCTTCTTCTCTCATAAAAATGCTAAGATTTCCACCAGATCCCTTAGTTAAATTTCTATCAATCATTTTCTTGCCATATTCTACTAATAATTTTCTTTCTTCTTCAAATCTCATTCTATTGATAACCCCTTTCACACATATCTTACTACGTGATTCTATTTTATTAATAACTTATTTTGCAATGTTTAGTACTTCTATAATATCTTTTACATCCAATTTCTTGAATCGTCCAATAGAACCTGCTTCACCAACTGCTTTCTTTGCCATTTCCTCAAATCTGTCCAATGGAATATCCGCTTCTGTTAAAGTAGTTTTCAATCCTAATGTTCTAAAGAATTCTTCAACCTTTTGAATACCTAAATCAGCAGCTTCCTTTTTGTCAGAATTAGTTACGCCAAATACTCTGGTTGCTAGTTGATTGAATCTATCTATATCTTGACTTTTAACATATTTCATCCATGCTGGATATATGATAGCCATTCCACCACCATGAGTTACATCATATAGTGCACTGATTTCGTGTTCAATTCTGTGAGAACCCCAATCAGAAGCTCTTCCCACATCCATAGTTCCATTATGAGCTATTGTTGCAATCCACATGAACTCAGCACAGTAATCATAGTTTTTAGGATCTTTTTTTAGTTTTGGTCCTATCTCTATTAATGCTTTCATTGCAGCTTCTATTAGATAATCTGTAATAACTACATTTTTAGTTGGTGTAAAATATCTTTCGAATAAATGTGTTAGTGTATCTGCGATTCCACATGATAATAAGTAAGGTGGAATAGTATAGCACATCTCTGGATTAAGAATCGCAAACTCAGGTACTATTACTTCTGTATCAATACCATATTTTAAGTTCTCTTTTTCGTTAGTAATAATACTACTTTCAGACATTTCAGAACCAGAACCGGGTATAGTTAGCACTACTCCTACTTTCAAGGCTTCTTTTGGAGTTGCTTGTCCTGTGTAGAAATCCCACACATCTCCATCATACATAGTACCTAAAGCTATCGCTTTTGAAGAATCTATTGCACTTCCGCCTCCAACAGCAAGAATGAAATCAATATCCTGCTCCCTACATATCTTTATCCCTTCTTTAACTAGAGATAATCGTGGATTTGGTACAACGCCATCTAGAATAACATATCCTATGTTCTCTTCTTCTAATGATTTAGTTATTCTATCTAATATTCCAAATTCTTTTAGATAGTCTCCGCCATAATGTATTAAAACTTTTTTACTACATCTAGCTACATATTTTCCTACTTCATTTTCTCTACCTTTTCCAAAAACGACTCTTGTTCCTAATTTACATTCAAAATTTTGCATGTGATTCACTCCTTATTCTTCACAACATACAACTTCTATTTTATGTTTTTTAAGGACATCAAGATGCTCATTTGATAATTTTCTATCTATAATAATTACATCAATATCCTTAATATCACATATTTTGTTAACGGCAGGTTCTTCGAATTTTGTATAATCCACTACTAAAAATTTCTTGACAGAATTTGTTAGCATACCTTTTCTTACTCTGGCTTCTAAATTATGATTATCTGTCACACCAAACTTAACATTTACGGAAGAACAGCTTACAAAAGCTTTATCTGCTGACAGATCCAATAAACTATCTGTAGTCATATACCCTACATATGATTTTGTTCTTCGTCGTAATGTACCACCTAGATTAATAATTTTTATTAGAGAATTATCAGCTAATTCACTTGCTATCTTTATAGAATTGGTAATGACTGTCACTTTTTTCTTGCTTAGATTCAAGCTTTTTGCTATATAAAGAGCTGTTGTACTGCTATCGAGCATAATAGTATCTCCATCATCAATGAAGCTTACACTTTTTGCACCAATGATCTGCTTTTCTTTTATGTAAATCTGCTCTCTTATCTTAACAGGTACTTCAGTATCAGATGATTCATATAGATAAGCACCTCCACGAACACGTTTGAATTTCATGGTTTTACTTAACTTTTCCAAATCTCTTCTTATTGTTTCTTCTGATACATCTAACAAATCACTTAAATTGCTTATAACAATACTTCCATTTTCTTTTAATAATTCTTCTATTTTTTTCAATCTATCTATAGCTAACATTTTACATCTCCTTTTGATATGTTATAATAAACAACTTTTTCATCTGTAGAATAATAATCTTAGCAATAAATACAAGTCACATTTTACCACATCTACCGAACTGTTACTTACATTTTACCACATTATCCAACATCAAGTCAACATTTATATATATTTTTATAAATTATATCTTGTATTTTAGTAGTAAACCAACTCTAAATGTTGGAAAATGTTATATTTCCACAATATTAAAAGAAGCCCATAGACTTAATATTTTCTATAGACTCCCATGTTTCAATACAGCTTATTACCAATATTTAGGTAACTCATTCTCATACATACATTCAAATAATGTTTTTATATCTTGTATTAATTTGGGATTATGTTTGTAAATGTGACTTATAAACAAATCCCCTGAATTATAAAAAGAAATCCTGGAATAAGGTATCCTATTCCCTCTTATATTTTGTTTCATCCCAACTTGTTCCCTAACTCTATTTTCTAAAAATCTAGCGAATCCTTCCTTCCATTCCTGCCATATGAAAAACTCTCTATCACCTTTATCAAGATTTTCTAATAATATTTTTCTTTTGTAAATAACTTGTTTTATATCCTCATTATTAAGAGAATAGAGATACTGCCCAAACAATTCCACAAACTTCTCATCATCATAGTTAAACTTATAATCAATCTCCCACATAGGTGAATCTTCATCATATATCATTAATTTCTTCTTTAACTCTTCTTCAACTTCTACTCCTTGATAACAATGAACCATTTCATGCAGACAAAGCATAGGAAATATCTCTTTTTCTAATAACTCATATCCCATGAAACAGCAAAACTTATTATAGTAATCATCAAGACAGAAACATGCAGCTATATCATCCGAAACATGGATAGAAAATCTAAATTCTTTTATGAAACAATAGTTTTCTTTATGGTTCTTATCATAAATATAACCCTTATCATCTTTAACAATAATTAAAGGATAATTTCTTTTATATAGTGGATGTATTTGCTGCATTTTCAGTTGTATTCTTGAAACATTATCTAAACAACTCTGTACCTGAAGCATATTTTTCTCCTTTAATCTAGGTACTTGTGATTTGTCTTGTAAACAATCGTTTATATTCTTCACTGTTTTCCAATAACTCATCATGATTTCCTATTGATTCCACCTTACCATCCTTTAAGACTACTATATAATCTGAATCCTGCACAGATGATAATCTATGAGAAACTTTTATCACTGTTTTATTTTTTAAGATTTCACTAATGTCATTAAATATAGTATCTTCAGAATTACTGTCAAGTGCAGACGTTGATTCATCAAATACTATAACATCAGGATCATACATAAGCATTCTGGCAATAACTATCTTTTGCTTTTGTCCTCCCGAGAAATTAAGTCCTTTTTCCCTAATAGGTGTATCTAACCCCTCAGGTAATGATTTGAATGATTCCAAAAATGAATAATTAAGTATTTCATCTAATTTATCTTTGTCATAATTATTCATACCTACTACAATATTATCCTTAATGCTTCCTGGAAACATATAAGTATTTTGACTTATTACGTATATTTTTCTTCTGATGGATTTCAACTCATATTGTTCTATTGGAATACTATTTATATATATATCGTTAAAATCATATAAATTTAATAAAAGCTTTATTAATGTTGATTTACCACTACCAGATTCTCCAACAAGTGCAACTTTATCTTTTTTATTTATTTTAAAATCTATATTCTCTAAGATACTTTTTTGATTATCATAACCAAATTCATTAATATTAAATTCAATATCATCAATAGTATTTAATTCTATTACAGCATCTTGTTCTTCTAAATTCTCTAATAATTCTTCATTAATAAATTTCATAGATGCCCTAACATCTCTAAGACTAATATTAATATTTTTCAAGTCAGTAAGAGCTGCAAAATATATACTCAGTATCATATTAATGAATACTATATCTGCAAATACAATTTGTTTCGTAAAATATAAATATATGGATAATAACAAAACAGAGTTTTTTATTATATCTATTATAAAACCAAGCACTATACTGATTACATTTGATTTAAGTAAAAGTTTAGTGTTTTCTTTTTCTATCTTATGAACATACCTGCCAGTCATATCTACAAAACCGGAATATTCCCCTATTTGTTTAATCTGTTCAATATTCTGTACTACATTAATTATATTCTTAAAATTATCAGCACATGTTTTTTGTAATCTACTACTATCCTCTTTCAACTTATTATTTATACCTTTGTATCCATAGAAATTGAGTACAGATAATATTACGAATAGTATAACCAAATAAATACTAACATTCATAACAAAATACAAAGAAATAATTATTGTAAGAGAAGCTATAGCAGCTCTAGAAACCTTATCCCCTAACAGATTAAAGAGATTATCTACAGCTTGTTTTATACGAGTAATAAAATATGAAGGTTCAAATTTATTTATAAAAGAAATTTTTATCTTGAATAAATTATGATACATGTTTTTACTTTCATCAACTTTGAATTTTAATGAGAATTTGGTATAAATAAAACTTGAGATTATTTTTATAATATATATTGTAATTAATGACGCCAAGAATATAACGAAATAATATAGAATATTACCTTCTTTATTAATCTCTACATTATTAAGTATTTCTCTTATTACTAATGGACCAATAAAATTCAGCAATGTTTGGATACATATTAACAAAATTGTCAATGATATGTATTTTTTATATCTTTTTATATGACTAAAAATTGTATTCATAGCACACCTCCTCTATTCTACGTGCCTATTATTCAAGTAACTTTTCAAATGAATCCAATTGATTTAGATTAGCTTTTTTTTGTCGTTCCTTCAATGCCTTATGAATTTTCATTACTTTATCATAGGAGCACTTTCCTTTTAAGTTACATTTATCACAATCCCAGCATTTTAACACACTATGATATTTGAATATGTCTTTTGGATTGCCCAAATCTTGTATAACTTTGGCTACGATATCTTCCGAATAGAATTTTTCCAATATACTCTTCACAAGAGTTTCATCCTGATTTTTTGCTCTGCCTCCAATATAATCTCTACAACATTTATAATAGTCCAATGCCATTTTATTGATGTTTGTTTTCTTCTTTAGATACTTGACAAATTTATTTAACTGGTTATATGCTTCTTCATATCTCTTTACTTTATAGTACATGCAAGCAAAAAACAGGTCTGTTCTTAGATTGTTATAAGAAAACGAATCATCTAGGGGGACTTTCAAAAGATTAACTATAGTATCTTGGTTAGTATAGTATTTCTTTTTCATATATGCGACTATTTCTTCTACATCCTTATCCTCTAGATTGTTCAAATTTTTTAATTTTTGTCTTATATCATTATTCGTTTTGGCTTCCCTTATATTCTCTTTGGTTAATTCATTGATTTCGCTCATACCAGGAACAATTATATTAAATGATGGAAAATCCAAATATGAAACATCTCTTACTAATATCTCAAAACCCTCTTTGGTTATAATATTGATCAGGTACTCAAGCATTTCTTTATTGTTCAATTTAGAATTATCTTGTATATCTGCAAAAGTATAACTGAATTCATCACCAAAATATTCTGTAGGGTAGTAACCTGCCCCATTGATAAATATGCTTTCGTAGTTTTCCTTAGCGTCTATCTTCTTATTTATATAAGAAAAACTTACCATATCAAATATATTTTCTAAACGTTTCCCCTGCAATAATTCCGTTAAAGTTCTTTCCAAGGCTATTTCAAATACTGGATGACAACCGAATTTACAAAAATACTTCTGAGTGTTCTTATCTATTATAATTAATCCTACTACTGGAAATTTTCCATCTAGGGAACAATCCTTTATTATTACCTTATAATTTTCAATCTCTTCTATTTGCTCAATCATTTTATAGGGCAAAGGAAACTTCTTTAGATAATTCATAGGAATAGTAGGGGGAGTTATTTTTTCTTGATGGATTTTCTTATTTACATATCTCTCAATAATTTCCGAAAGACCTTGAACCAATCCTTCTTCCATTGTATTACCTGCACTCATTCCATTGGAACAGTAACAAATATCTATTATGTTAATAGGTACATAATTCAATTTATTGGTATTTATATTATAAAAAGGAATACATACAAAATCACAGGAATACTCATCTGGAGTCATAAATGTAAGCTCTCTTAGAACTTCAAGTTTCTCTTTTTCATTATCATGCGTATTGAATAATCTTGATACCCAATTCTTCTCACTTGATATAAATTCTTCGACACTAAGATATTTTTCATCAGTTGAATTGTAGAATCCAAGATACTTTTTACTTTCATCACATAAATCTACTTTATAATGATATAATGCTTTGTTCTGAAGTCTTTCCATGAATTCTCCATATGCACTTGCTAATGCATATTCATAAGTTGTACCTTTACCATTAACATTTAATAGATTTGCTCCTTTAACTCTTAGATGTATAGAATGAAATTCTTCAGCAGAATTAAGGTGTATTCCTTCATCCATTTCAATACCTATACTATCAAGTATATTTTTTATACCATTAACAGTATTGACCGGTTTATCTTCTTTATATTTATTAGCACTCAATACAGACATATCATCACTCCTTAAGTTAATTACTACCTTGATACGAATTTAGCTAATTTTAACCTTTGATTAGATTCCTTTTTAAGATAATCACAAAAGAATGATATGTGATGGTTGAGATCTCCATATACTTTATATGCTATAGCTGGACATCCTCCTCCACATATATATCTATATGAACAATCTTTACATTCATCTATATTATCTACTTTAATATTTCTAAACTTCTGTGTTACCTCTGATTCTCTTAACTGCTTACGCCAATCATCATCTAGTATATTGGCTATCTTGAATTCTGGTAACATCAAACTTTGACATGGGTATATATCTCCCTCTGGATTAATGGCTATTATATTAGAACATGCACCGCATCTATATTTCTTTATCCCCATATCCATTTTATACTTTTTGTTTGTATCAATATTTGGCATAGGGGGTTCAGTCATTAAAGATATTTCTTCTTTATTATTAGGTATGAATCTTACATTAACACATCTTATTCCATAGTTTTGGTATATTTCATCATTGAATGCTTGGATAGTATCAACGTTTTCCTTAGTAATAACTGATCTTATTCTTAGTTTCTTAGGTGCTGTTTTCGAGAAATATTCTATTAATCTGATTATGTTATTAAATCCTACTTCACTTCGGTTTATACCATTCTTCTTAATATCAAGACTATCAAGACTAACTACAAAAGAATCCACCAATGGTAATAACTTATCGACTTGTTTCATAAGTAGTGAACCGTTTGACAATATCTCAACTCTTGTATTATCATCTTTTATAGCTTTTATAATATCAAATAGATCTTTCCTCATAAGAGGTTCTCCGCCAGTAAAAATGAAATAATTAATATCCTGAGCCTTCAATTTATTTATTATTTGAATCCATTGTTCAGTGGTCAATTCTTGTTGCGTTGCAGCTAGAGCTTTATTGTAGCAATAAGAACAATTAAAATTACATCTTAGAGTTTGATGGATATATACCATATCTATTTCTTGTCCAGGTGGGAATCTATAATCTTCCAGAGTTATAACCTCTGACTTAGTATAATCTCTTTGATTATAAAAAAACAGTTTGGCTTCAACCAAAGTATCTATCTGCTTCTTCACTTCTTCTTCCATCAACTTAACATCATATTGTTTAAAATATTCAACTATATCTATTAAATCTACATTTCCCTTTCTATCAGTAATATAGACAATCAAACTTTTCATGGCTTCATTAACTCTTAAAAAATTGTGATTGAATGGAGAATATATTATGTAATGTTCATCATCATATTTCTCTATAATAATTTTTTCATCATATATCAATTTCATACTAATACTCCCTTTTCCTTATAAACTTAGCTTTTGCTATAATTATATTCAAGTTATCCTATTTACTAATTTGACACATTATTTATTATAAAAACTATATACTCTTAATTAAGCTAGTCTTATTTTCAACAAAAACTATTGTGGGGTTGTCGCATAATACATATATTGTAGATAATAATAAAACAAATGTATTATGAGGCAACCCCACTAAAGAATTATTACTCTTCGTCTTCAAGGATTCCTGCTCCAGAGCCACCGCCTGAACTTAATCCACATAAACATGCACATTTATCTTTTTCCTTTTTCTCTTCAGCTGCTAATTCAACTTGAAAGTCCATTCTTTTACCCCCTTTCATATTTTGATATTTATGTATAATATAATTATGTCCTTGAATTAAATTTTATTTAAATTAAATTACATATATAATTTATAATATAAATTATTTGTAATTTAAATAAAATATTTTCTAACTCTAGAGCCATTAATATATATATGTAATTGTATTTTTATTATTCCAGTTTTTATAAAAAATATAAAATATATTTTTAATCTTAATCCATGAGCCATTATTCCTTTTTTTAAATATTAAAAAGGGTTATCCACTTTCAAGAAAAATCTATAGTCTCACTCATCTGTAGATGAGCGAGACTATAATTATTCTTCTTCAAAAATCCCTGCACCAGAACCATAACCTACGCTATGAATACACATACATGAGCATTTTTCTATTTCGTCTTCTTCTTTTTCAACTGCTAATTCAATTTGGAAATTATCCATTCTTTACCTCCTTAGACAAATAATTTTGAATTTTAATCCATTAATATATATATGCACATATATTTTAATCATTACACAAAAGAAAATATTATTTAGTTATATTTCAGAGGTAGTTTATTCTTACTAATATACAAAAAAACTCCCGAAATTTAATTCAAGAGTTTTTCTGTATTTTCCATTATAATATTTTTAAAATTACTTATTGTTGCTAAACGAAATCATATAATTATATCCTAGATCTACATAATTAATCTTTTCAAAACCATAGGGTTTTACTATTTGTTCCAATTCTTCTGGTGATATACGGCAATTCAGTGGAGGACCAAATGATGCATTAGTTTTTTTACATTCTATGATTACCATACGTCCATCTGATTTCAAGATACGACGAATTTCATCAAACATTCTTTCAGCATCTTCAATTAGATTAAGGGAATGAAGTACCGTTGCTATAAAACAAATATCAATACTATTATCATCAACAGATATTTTATCCTTAATATCAGAAACCTTTGTTTTTATGTTTTTATATCCATTAGTTACTGCTCTATCACTAAGGCCATCAAGAACTTCTTCCCATATATCCAAAGCATAGACCTCACCTGATTCTCCAACCATTTTAGCCGCTTCAATCGAGTAATCACCTGCTCCACAACCTAAATCAAGGAAAGAATCACCTTTTTTTATATTTAATTGTTCAAAAACCACATCTGCATCATGCATATGATAACTGCTAGGCCCACGCCTATGTCCTCTTTGTTGATTAAATAGATGCCCATTGTTACATCTATTTACATTATTCATTATATCAAATCCTTTCATATTATTTTTTTACATTCAATATTATTTAATATGGCAATAATATATATAATAATTTTAATATACTCTCCCTAATAAAGTAGTATCTCAAGATACAGTTTTACAAAAACTATAATATAATGTTAACTAGTACTAATCTTTTATAAATAATACATATATGATTCGATTTTAGTTTCAATATTTTCATTTTTATTACCATCAAAAGTAAGATTAAGAATAGGTTTCCCATTCTCTTGCTCAAACCCTTTATGCAATATACCTAATACAATGCCAGTATTTTCATACATAGATGCTACAGTAATATTTCCATCTATTCCATTTAGCTGTCCTAGAACCTTAGATTCTCTGTATCTTCCATTAGCTCCCGCATAATAACCAATAGTCCTATCCGCTATTGTAACAAGATTATCTAAATCTTTCTCGAATGGTGATTGATCTGACAAAGCTTCCGATATTAAATCAATATTTTTCTTGAATTCATCTAATTTTTTTTGTTGATTCACTTCATCAACGTTTTGATCTAAAAAGTCTTTCCATAAAAGCCACATTGTTTCACTCAAAGGACTATAAACAACTTTATGACCTTTATCTTCAAGTTTGCTGAATATATTATTATTCAAAAGCTCATTATATAGTATCCAGATTTCCCCAGTAGCTAAAACCTTCTTATTGTATTTGATATACTTTGAATCTTCATATACATCATTAGCTATCTGTTTCAAATTATCTATTGTAAAATTATTACTTTTAATTATGTTCCGAATATTAGCTAAGTGTTTATCTCTATAGTCCTTAGGTGCCGCTCTTACAATATCACCAGCCATCAAACCTAAATATATTGAAGTTACATATTTATCTTCTAACTTTAAAGTATCTTCAATAAAAGGAGATATTACATCTACATTTTTATAGCCTTCTTCATCAAGTTTAGTCCTTAGTAATCTACCATACTGTCCATCTGTCTCAGTTCCCTCGTTTCGTGGTATTAAAAATGCTACTTCCTTATTATTTTCTTTTAATCTGGAAAGTTCTTTGAAAAAATCACCCAGTAAAGCAGTCAAAGAAAAGTACTCTTCAGTAATTGTGAACTTTCTACCTGTATATATAGAATCCTTACTGGTTTTTGGTAACGATCTGGCATCTATTCCCTGATTGATTAATATTTCCTCAAAAATATCTGAATAAGGGTATAAATAAGGCAAATAAACTATAGTATTCTTATCTATATCTTTTAAAGAATATTTAACATTAGTTTCTTTATGGACAATATTTTTTTGGTATACCTCAACTGGATCAGCTTTTCTAACTCCTATTGAATTAAGGCTGTTAATAAAAGCCTCCACTCTTGTTATTACTCCTACACCTGACGAATGTTCATCTACTTCAATATGAAGATATGGTTTACCATCCATTTCTTCTCTAAAATAGTGTGAAATAATTGAATCTGGTCCACAGCCATGATGGGTTAATAATACAGCATATAGATTAGGATGTTCTTTAACCAGTTTTGTTGGTTCTAATATATGTTGACCAAAAGGCCAGAACATATTAGGATACTCTTTTGAAACATCCCCTTCAGGTAAATCATAGAATGGAATTACTTTGTATCCCATATCCATAAGTTTTGAAGGTATTCCCATATTTAACATTGGATCAGCAACACCGTATATCTTGGATATTATAACGAATACTTTTTCATCTGGTTTTATGGACTCAAGAACTTCCTTACCGTTTTCCTCCATCTTTTCTTCAAATCTATAATAGGCTTCTGTACCTTTTCCTAGTGCTCTCTGAATTTGTTCCTTACTTCTGTCCAATCGTTTTCCCATCTTAGAAAAACTTTCCATCATAAATTTCTTACCTAGATTAAATGCAAAAGTTGGTGATAATAATTGTATTCCTTTCTTATCCAGCTCCATTGTTTGATTCATCACCTTAAAAGCTAATTGCATGAAGGCACAACCATAATTAACTCTGCTTTTGGAACCTGGATGGTCCACTGAAAACAAATCAGGAAAAAATATATAATCTACATTTTTCTCAACCAATTCTGCTACATGACCAGTTATAAGCTTAACAGGATAACAGGTTTCATCAAGTGCATACTGTTGACCTAAACGAATAGTCTTCTCATTGGTAGGTTCAGATAATAAAACATTGAAACCTAATTCCTTAAAAATCCCATGAAACATTGAGAACATACCAAATGTAAATAACGCTCTTGGTATTCCGACAGTTTTTTTATTGCTGTCATTCTCATTTTTATAACCCTCGAAAACTATTTCTGTAACCTTATCATTGAATATTGACGCATTATCTTTTTTTGACTCATTCTCTCTATGTTTTTCAACAAACTCTTTACTCTCAATATTGAAACCTTTAAACTTAGTTTTTTGATCTTTCATTTCTTCTTCAGCTAATATAGCAGCTCCATATGCACCTGTAACACTGAAGAAAGGCGGAATAACAATCTCTTTTCCTGTTAATGTTCTAAAAGCATTCACAACACCTTGATTAAATGCTACTCCTCCTTGGAAGAATATCTTATTACCTATTTTCTTCTGTCCTACTACCCTTCCAATATAATTTTTAACAATTGAATAGCAAAGACCAGAAGCAATGTTCTCTAACTTAGCTCCCCTTGCTATATTAGCAGCAATACTTGTTTCTATGAAAACAGTACATCGTTCTCCTAGATTGATGGGGGTATCCCCTTCTAGTGCTATGTCTCCAAATTCGGCAATAGGAATATTGAACTTTTTAGCTTGTTCTTCGATGAAAGACCCTGTACCAGCAGCACATATTTTATTCATCTGAAAATCAGTTACCACACCATCTTTGATAGATATGTATTTCGAATCCTGTCCTCCTATCTCAAAAATGGTATCTATACTTTTATCTATTCTTATAGCTGCTTTTGCCTGAGCAGTAATCTCATCTTTTATTACATCTGCTCCTATGAATTCGCCTATCATATATCTACCAGAACCAGTTGTACCCACACCTATAACATTAACTTTGTCACCAAATTCCTTTAATAATACTTTTAATCCTAATCTAACTGCTTCTATTGGATTCCCCAACGTTTTCAAGTATTTATATGAAATGATGTCTCTGTTTTCATCCATAAGGACTAGATTAGTACTAGTAGACCCTATATCAACGCCTAAGTAACAGTCCAAAGTTTTTGTACTATCCAAAGATTTGCAAATATGTTTATCTAGGCTATCACAATTACCACCGTTAATTAACTTTGGTAATTTGACTTCACTTTCTTCTACCATATAATCTTCGTCCAATTTTATATAATCTAATAATTTGACTAAGTCAATATCTATACCATCTTTCTTGGCAATAATAGCTGCTCCAAAGGCTGCAATGTTACTAAAATGTTCTGGAATAATTAAATCTCCATCATCTAGATTAATCACATCTTTCAGAGCAGTAATAATACCTTGGTTATGAGCAACACCACCTGAAAAAAGTATAGGTTTTCTCAATGGAAGTTTTTTAATTATAGCTCCCCTGTAATTCTTGATAACTGCATAAGCTAATCCCAGTAAGATATCATCAACCGGTACGCCTTCTTGTTGATGATGTGTAATATCAGTTTTAGCGAATACACTGCATCTTCCTGCTATTCTTGGTATTGATTTTGCTCTACTTGCATATATTGAATAATCTTCTAACTTCAAATTCAGTCTTGACATCTGTTCTTCTAGAAAAGAACCTGTTCCAGCAGAGCAATTGGAATTCATTGCAATCTCTATTTTTGATTTATTTTCTCCATCAAAACCTGTAATATACTTAGCACTCTCTCCTCCAATCTCTATTATGGATTTGATATTATTATCCATTTTGGTACTGCCTTCTACTATTGCCGCCACTTCATTAACAAACTCAGCTTTATTGGCTCTAGACAAAAACTTACTACCATTGCCTGTAATAGCTCCCAATCTAATCTCTTCATGACTATGATATAATAGTAAATCTTCAATAGCCTTTATCAAAACTCGTTTTACTTTTCCTTTGTGCAATAAATATTTACTATATTTTATATCACAGTCTCCATTCATCAATATTATTTTTATTGATGAATATCCTATGTCAATTCCTACGCTATACACTTTTCTGCCTCCTCTATAATTATTTCGTGATATTGAAATTCATTTTCATCTACAATGGAGATTTTATCATAATATACTAAAAAAGAATGTATCTGGCGATACACTCAAAGTAAATTTTAATTAATTATTATTATTTTCAATTGAATAAAAAAAAGATGGCAAGATTATTTGCCACCTCTACACGTACAGTATTTAATATAAGTTGAATTAAATATTTGAGTTCAATATATTTAGAAAGTTTTATTTTCCTTGAATTTAAAATTATTTGAAGCACATTTTTTCAACTTACTTGTCTTTTCTTGAAGTTGCGTTTCACTTAGATATCCTAATTCATTCAATTGAGTAAGTATATCAAGATATTTTTCATACCTTATCGTATTCGTATTATCTTTGCCCTTAGCCTGAAATAAGAGTAGAATCTCTTCCATCTCTTCGTTATTAAACAACTCTAGATTTTTCAGATCAATAATACTTATTTCATCTTCCCTGGATATATCTTTTTCTTTAATAGGAATTAATGGTCTTATTGCCAATCGTACAGCTAAGTGTATTATTGCAAATAAACAAATACCATAAAAAACAATCATATAACTCACCTACCTTACCTATAATAAAATTTTGTAATTACCAATTAAAATGTTTGTTTTCCAAGTTCAATACTTCAAGGGCTGAATTTGAGATATCCAACCTAGATTAACATTATATGGTCTATTTTTTATTATTTTCCATTACAAACATACATTCAGAAGCACCATCTACCATTCTATTATTGACTCCATCACGATGAAAAGTAATTTTTTCTGGGGAATACGTATTAAATATTGCATTATCTATACTGCACATTATAGTTGTAAGTTCTGGAACATTCATAGATTTGAAAAACTCATAAAACATACATTTAGTAACTTTATAAACATATTTGCTTTCTGTTTCCTCAATGATCTCCATTTTATTAAGCTTTGTCGTACCTTCATTCTTTACACGTTTTTGATATTTTACTAGATTTTCGAAAGTTCTTTTTGCTTCTACATTCCTAAAGTTGGCTTGTTGAACTGCAAGTCCTGAGCACAGTATTGTAGCTCTTATTATTTCAAATGCTTTTTCTTTACCAACCTCTTTTTTAAGTCTTATGTATAACCAAGCGATCAATCCACTGGAATTAATGAATTCCTTTGGTAAATCCAATTCAATGCTTTTCTTGAACTTCTTAAATGTTAATATAGTTTTAAAGAAAAACGATTTTGGATGTTTTATATATCCTTTTAATATCCCTATTATAATTAAAGCACTTGAAGGTTTTGCAATATTGTCTATGTTGGTTTTTAGCATGATTATCATCCTCTCTTTTATTCTTCGTTATCTAATTTTTCTATGTGTTCTTTTAGATATTCTTTTGAATAATCGAACATCTTTATTATAATATCTTTATTATTGGTTACGAATTCAACAAAATCTTTTGATGGTTCATCAAAAAAATTCTTATGAAAACTCTCATGCCCTTCATACGCCGATATGCCTTTTTGGGTTAATTGAAAATAAGTATTTTTATTATTATCAAGTTTTTTATATCTTAACAACAACTCCTTTTTCTCTAACTTCTGTATAATTTTAAAAATAGCTCCTTTTGTTACCCCTAGCCTCTTGGCTATTGTCGTCATATTACTTTCAATATTATCTTGGATAAATACTAAAGTATGGATTTCTGATGGGTACAACTCTATTCCATTATAATTTCTTTTAACTTTTTCAGTTTTTTTAATAAGTTCCATATATACGCTTGAAACTTCCATGAATTCGTTAATAATTGTTTTCATTAATATCACCTCTTCATTGATTTTAAAAATATATATTGATAGTTGCATAGTATTCAAAACATTTTTTGTGATACAGGTATACCAAATATAGTAATACAGGTATACTATTTTGTCAAGCTATTTATTTTTTTATATCATTGATCTACTATAAAAAAATGCAAAAAAATACACACCCTCAAAAGATGTGTACTTTTTTTAATATAAAAGTTATTACTAGTTTTTATTTATCAAATCATTCAATATATCTTTTAATAAGTCTAAATTGTTACCAAGTTCCCCGAGATCTCCATATTCTGATTCATAAGCTTCCCTTGGAAATGTAAAAGATGTATTATATTTTGATTGATCCAGTTTTCCATCAGATCTTGAATTACGAAAAGCGAAGGTTACGCTATCTAGATTATCAATCATGGAAAATACAGCTAATGCATTAATTCTCGAATTAGTCTGGAAAATTGAATTAGGTGTTACAATAGGCCATTCTCCTTTATAATCTAAATCAGGAGCTAGTTCATAATATATCGTTAGACTGTAGGGTTTTTCACTTGTTTCCATTGATGTATAGTGCTGCATAAAAGTTTTTTCTGGAACTGGTAAAAATCCTGCTATATGACTAACTTTACTACTGTCACCCACATATGGGGTTTTATATTCTGATAGACTTTCCAAATCATAAGTTAGCATATTGACTCTTGCAATGAATCCATATATAACTATTCCTTTGTCATATTTTAATGTTAAAACATATACATATTCACCTTTTTCATTTGGTGCTTGAATATATAAATTACCATCCATAAAATTTGGTTCTGTCATATCCATTTCCATCAATTGATTATTCTTATATATAGATATATCTTCTATGGTAAAATCGTATTTTTTATCTTTTTTCATATTTTGTGTACTTATAATTAGCTGTTCCTCACTAGCCGCTGATACTACATTATTGAATTTATATTCAAAATCAATTGGATTAATTGAGTCTGCTTGTATGTGTTCATTCCCTTTCTTCCAAGAATAACTACCTATAATTGCTTCTTTAGTATTTTGCCTCTCTGTACTGATATAGATATTTGGGGGAGAATCTTTTCCAGTAACAAGTCCTGTACCTAAGAATAATGCCCCAAGTATAACTGCTACTATTAAGATTGCCGAGAAAATTATTGCTATCTTTGATTTCTTATTATACTTCATTATAGATATTAACCTTTCCTTTAAGCTCTTTTTTTCTTCACACATGGTTGCTTGTAATACCGAAGTAGAATATTTATGTTCTGCTATAACAGAAATTAGTGTATCACCATATGCTTGTTTTTCTTTATTACTAAGATTCTTAATCACTGCTTCGTCACATGCTAATTCACATGTATTATTAATTTCTCTTTTGATAAAATGCATTAACGGATTAAACCAATGAATAGAAGTAACAATCATAGTTAACCATTTTACCCATATATCAAAATGTTTTAAATGGGTTGTCTCATGAAGTAAAATATTTCTAAGTTGTATTTCTGTATATTCATCATCAGGAATTATAATACAAGGTCTGATAATTCCGATTAACATAGGTGTTGCAACATGTGAATTGCGTAGAAGTCTTACATAATCCATACCATTCATTAAATTAACTAATATTCTTTTTTCATTATCTTCAACATGTTTATTGGATTTTTTTAAGTATCTTAAAAATCTAATATATGAAATTATGTTTTTGGTAAGAACTATAATTACTCCCAACATCCATATATATATAATATACTTATTAGCTATTTTTATAAATTCATTACTATTATCCGTTTTATAAGCTATTTGTGATTTATTTTTTTGATTGTCTTTCACTACATTTTGCTTATTTATTATATCCCCTGATTCATCAGTACCTTTAAAATCATTTGGTGTAATACTCTCGATTTGACTTTCACTGTTATTGAATACTCTATTCATTAAACTATCTTCAAAAGAAATAGGAACAATAAATCTTAATAAAATAATAATCCATATGATGTATTGTATAATCTTTGATAACTTATGTTTAATGAACGGTTTCATTATTAATAATAGCACTACTAGAATACTACCTGATAATGAAAGGGATAGTATCAGCTTAGCTAATTCATTCAATTATCATCACCTACTTTAAATAATGTACGTAATTCTTCTATATCTTCATCATCAAGTTTCTTACTCCCCAAAAGGGATGCTACAAGATTCTTGGCACTACCTGAATACAATTTATCAATTAATTTTTGTGTACTATATTCATTATATTCTTTTTCTGTTACTAGAGGTTTATAATAGAATACTTCTTTCTTTGTTGCTAAAACAACTTCTTTTTTACAAAGTCTCCTAAGTAATGTTTTTATTGTAGATGTATCCCAATTACTTCTTATCTCAAGTGTCTTCCTAATATCTGCAATAGGAAGTTCAGTTCCAGCTTCCCATAGAACACGCATCACTTCAAGCTCAGAGTCAGAAATTTTGGAAACCAATTTACTCATATACAAATTCTCCTCCCAGGTTACATTCGTAACCTACATTTATACAGTTTACTCTTGTAACCTCTATATGTCAAGAAAAAAGTGACTATTTATGTAAGTCACTATATTATTATACATAGAATTTGAAGAAGACAACAACTATACTAGATTAGAAGAAAAAGAGTTTTGTGACTTACTTCAAATTAGTCAACAATTATTTTAATCTCATCTATATAATTCTGTTCTATTTTATTACCATCTAATTCTCCCGCTAATCTAAATCCTTGTTTAGCCAAAATCACTGCTATCACTTCATTAATAACAGCTGCCGCTGCAATCGTCCCTTGTATTATCTTGGCATATTCAGGAGCTGGTTGTATAAGAGTACTTACTGCAATACCTGTAAAAATCAATGAAACACCTGAATGAGGCAATAATGTAAGTCCTAGATATTTTTTCACTGTTACTGGCGCCTTAGAAATTACAGCACCAATATATGCTCCTCCTAATTTACCAATGGCACGAGCAACAATATAAACTGCTGTAAAAATACCTGCACCCGTAATCAAATGAAAATCTAATGGTGCTCCTAGATTAATTATGAGAATAACCATAGCTAGCATAACCACAAGATTTACATCTTTCATTATCTGCTCTAGTCTTTCCTTAGATATTAGATTTGCAAAAACAGTTGAAAAAGTAACACCAACAAGCATGAGATTCATCATAGGTTCTGGTAAAAGATATTCATTAATATACATCCCAATTCCAGTTACCATAACAAGACATGCTAATACTAATATAATTGTACTTTTACTACCTACTTCTCTTTTTAATACAATTAATGCTAAAATCCCTGTTACAATACCTACTATAATTGACAACACTATCATAAGTGGTGCATAGTACAATGGCATACCACCACCAGCCAAAACATTAGATACTATCCCTACCACTAAAAAGAAAACAATCAATGCAATTACATCATCTAGAATAGCTAAAGGCATCAATGTTCTTGTCACTGGTCCTTTCGCTTTATACTCATTGATTATGGATAAAGAAGGTGCTGGTGCAGTTGCTAATGCAATAGCCCCAAAAATGAATGCTAAATATATTGGAACACCCATAAATGCAAAGATACATCCAAAAGCTACCGTAACAATCAAAAATGTACCAAAAGCTTCTGTAAAACATATTGTTAAAATTTGCTTACCTGATTTCTTGAGATCCTTCCAAATCAATTCTGTACCTATAAAAAGTCCTACTGTCACTTCACAAATACTGCTAATGATATGAAACCATGTACTATGCATCATACTATCACTTAACCATCCTAATGCATATGGTCCAATTATCATCCCTGTTAATAACCATCCTAGTATAGCAGGCATCTTTGCTTTTGCTACCAATTTACCAATTATTAATGCAATAAAAATAAAACCAATCAATAATATTATTCCTTTTATTATGTTCATTTCCTCCACAACTACTTAGTCTATTATTCCGTATAAAAGTATATTTATCATTTTCACATATTCTGTTGTATATCTCTCTACCACCCAAGATTCACCATCCTTATATTGAGTATTATTCTGTTGAATTTTTATGTGTAGATGATTTCCTATACCTATAATCATGTCAATTACATCATCTATAATAATATCTGGTTTCAAATTAAGATGCCCTATAATTTCACACCAAAACTCTTTATTAGTTTCATCTATGGGTTTTCTTAATGAATTTATTTCATATATCAAATGCTTCGGCGTATTAAATGTAGCTGAATAAAATATCTGCTCATAATAAGGATATTGATGAAAAAAAGTAAACCTTTTCTGAATAAACTCTCTAAAATCATCTTCAATACTTGTATGTAACACCTTAAAGTTATCCTTTAAATAATCACTTAAATCAATGAAAAGCTTCTCCACACAAAGAAGAAAAATCTCATCCTTGTTTTTGTAATAGTGAAATAACATCCCTTTAGAAATATTATGACTCTTACATATATTATTGATGGATGCTGACGTATAATCTTTTTCACCAAATTCCTGTAAGCTGGCTTCCAAGATCTTTTTTCTACTATTTTTATTTTGTTCTTCCCTATTCAATCTAATGACCTTCCTTCAGTATTATACAACCAGACAAACAAACCACCTGGTCTGTGTTTTAGTATAACAAACTTCCAGCCTTAATTCAACCATTATAGCTATATATCTACAACAATTGACAAATACAAAAAGACTGTCTCATATGTACAGTCCCTTGCTCTTGGTATAATATTGATTTGTTATTATATTAATCGCTATTTCTTTTTATAGGCAATTGCATCCATCATACACAAACATCTATCATCAAAGAAATCTGTTGTCAAGGTCATCCTTGCAGGCACTTCATCACCAAAAACTTCATAGAACACATCACATGCTTCTCTAAGGTCCTTTATATTTTTCAGATATAAATTGAGCTGAACAATCTCTGTTAAGGAAGCTCCTACTGAATTCAGTGTCTCCTTCATGGCATTAAGTGTTTTCAATGACTGATAAGCTACATCATCCTTATCAAATCCCCCTGCATGGTGTGCTAGAAAAATAAAATCTCCTGCTTCAACGCAAGATGCGCATGTTTTATCATTACAATGTGTTGGGTATCTTGTTATCATTATTTATTCCTCCTATTTTTCACTTTGGAATAATTATATAATAGTATACCCGACAACTATATGTCGTCATTATAAAATTCTAGTATTTTTTTTGAATGTAACACTATTCTTTCTCTTAGTTCTATCGGACTTATAACTTTAATATCTGTTCCAAGAGATAAAACAATCCCATACCACATACGTTCATTTTCTGGTAACGACATCTCACATATATATTTATCTTCCTCAAGTTTAACAATAGTACATTTGGGAATGTATTCTTTTAACACATACATAGCTTTTTTAGTACAGGATAATTTTATATGAATATATTTCCTATCATCTTTCATCAATAATTTATCAAATATTCCTTCCTCAGCAATATGTTGCTTTATAAAATCCCTACTTGATTCTAATATATCATGAATCCTACTTAGTTTAAAAATTCTATAGTCTTGTTTATCCAAACAGTAAGCAACTACATACCATGTATACCACTTATATTTAAGCATTACTGGTTCAATATTTCGCTTAGTAATCAATTGGTCCGCATTACAGTATTTCATTGTGACCATTTTTTTATTGACAATAGCATCTGACAGTACTCTCATATATTCACTTATACATTGATTTTCATTTATTATACTAAAATCAATACTTATAATCTCATCATTATCAAATGACAAGGATTTTATTTTTTCTAAAGTCTTTGATATCTGTTCGTCTTCAAGAGTAGTCTCTAGTCCTTTCAATGCAATTATAATTGCCTCTATATCATCATTGGTCATTGGCTGTTTCATTACCTTGAAAGTATCCATAATCTGATAACCACCACTAACACCTTTTAAAGATACAATAGGTATACCAGCCATATTTATTGTTTCTATATCTCTTTGGATAGTACGTTCAGATACTTCAAACTTCTCAGCTAGTTTTTTGCCTGTCACAATATTTCTATTCAAAAGATAAGTTGTAATAGCTAGTAAACGATCTATTCTCATATACATCTCCTATAAAATAATTTCTATTTCTGTACCTTTATTTATTATACTGCTTATTTTTATGTCTCCACCCTGTGCTTTTACTATGTCTTTTGCTATAGCCATACCAAGTCCAGACCCTTTATGCTCTTCCCCTGTATTTGTTCCTCTATAATATCTATCAAAAATGTATTTTAGTTCATCTGGTAATATTCCTTTGCCATTATCTTTGATGAATATATGAATTCTATCATCTTTAATTATCTTCACCTCAATTTTCACATTACTATCATTATGAATAAGTGCATTATACAACAAGTTACTAATGGCTCTTCTCATCAGCGTTTCATCCACTTTATCTAATATGATATCTTCTTTTGCGATAAAATCAATATTACTATCATTATATATAGGGTCATTCAATATATCTATGATTGTTTCTCTTACCAGCTTAACTATATTAACCTCATTTTTGTTATTTGTTGTTGAGATATTATTTTTTAATTTTGTAGTTAGATTTAGATCATCCACAAGTTTTCTAATATAATTGGATTTATCATCTATAATAGCTGCATAAGATTTGACCTCTTCCTTAGAAAAATCATAATCATCGTCACTCAAAATCTCTGCATACCCTTTAATAGAAGCTAATGGAGTCTTAATATCATGAGATATATTAGCAATCCATTCATCCCTCATCTTATTGAGTTTTTTTCTTTCTTTTCTATTGCTCTTTAGAATATTGGATAGATCATTAAGATTATTGTAAATATCTCTATAGACCCCTTTCGGAGTATAATAGACATCATATTCTCCCTTCCCTAATCTCCCTACACCAGTTATGATATTACCTAAAGGTTTAGTAATCCCCCTACTAAATAGATAACCAAAAAATAAAGCTATTACAGAATCAATAATCAATACAATCAAAATTATATTTTTTAGAAAAATCCCTAATTCATTAGTATTATACGTAATGACTTCTCTTCTAACTTTTTGCATTGAAATTCCAATAATGTAACTATAAAATCTATCTTCAACCTCTTTCTTCCCCATAAATATGGTCGACGCCTCACCTATTCCACCTTCATACTTATAACCATGTACAATATGAAAAGGAGTATATTTCGCTGGAATATTATCTGGTCTCTTGTATTGATATACTTCGCCCCCATCTTCATTCAATATTTGTATCCAAGTTTCTTTACTATCCAATGCTTTCTTTCCTTGGTTGTTCACATATATTTCTTCGCCCTCAGCCAATATATATCCAGAAAAATCTCTAACAAAATTTTCCATATTATGTCCACTTATGCTTTTATTTTCTTGGCCATTTCTATTACTGTTTAATATAGTCATTATTATAGCAACACTATTTATAAGAACTACAATTATTACTACTGAAATTATAGTAGCTACAAATCTGAATGTCAGCTTCCATTTCATACCTATTCATCCTTTACAATAAGCTTATATCCAAGCCCTTTAACATTAATAATGAACTTAGGCTCAGAGGGATTATCCTCTATCTTTTCTCTAAGTCTTCTGATATGAACCATTATAGTATTATCAAAACCAATATAATCTTCTCCCCATACTTCATCACATATTTTTTCTTTACTGAGAATTTGATTAGGATGACTTGCCATATATAAAAACAATCTCAACTCTTTTGGTTTTAAGTCAAGAATCTCTCCACTTTTTTTCACTTCCATTTTTTCACTAAGTCAGCAACCACCACTT